>NZ_JAMXFI010000025.1:0-88621 GCF_025460875.1 Microvirga yunnanensis | reverse complement strand
TCACTGATCGTCTCCCATGATGGCGCGCCGGGCGGACAGCTTGGTCTTCGCGAGAAGCCGCATGAGATCGGTGCGGTCCTTGGCGTTGAGATCGCCGAAGAGATCGGCGATCCAGTGTTCGTGCTCGCCCGCCATGGCGCGGAACTCGGCGCGGCCCTCATCCGTCAGGCTGATCACCATGGCGCGTCGGTCGGTCGGCGATACGGTGCGAACCACATGGCCGGACGCGACGAGCCGGTCGACGAGGCCCGTGAGGTTGCCGTTCGACACCATCATGCGCTTCGAGAGATCGGACAGCATCATGCCGTCCGGTGCCTTGTCGAGTTGCGCCATCAGGTCGAAGCGGGGCAGCGTGACGTCGAACCTCTCGCGCAGGCGGCGGCGCACCTCGCCCTCGATCAGGGTGGAGCAGGTGAGAAGCCGCAGCCACAGGCGCAGCTCCTCCCGGTGGTCCTCGGGCTGCTCGACGGCCTTGGTCTCGGCATCGAGCGGAATGACCTGGTCGTCCATCGTCACAGTTCTCCCCCGGCCAACACGATGGCCTGTCCCGTCACGGAGCGCGCGCCCTCGCCGCACAGCCAGAGCACGGCGTCGGCGATCTCCGCGGGATCGATCAGCCGACCCTGCGGGTTGTGCTTCACGAGTTCGGCGAGCGCCTCGTGCCGGGTCCTGTTGGTTTTCGCCATGATCCGCTCGAGGCTCTCGGCCACGAGATCGGTGTCGGTGAAGCCGGGGCACACGGCATTGACGGTCACGCCGGTCTTCGCGGTCTCGAGCGCGAGCGCGCGCACGAAGCCGATGACAGCGTGCTTTGCGGCGCAATAGGCGCTCACATACGGATAGCCCTTGAGGCCTGCCGTCGAGGCGACCGCCACGATGCGCCCGAAGCCGCGCTCCATCATGGTGCCGAGCACGGCCTGCGTCATAGTGGTGACGCCGAGGAGGTTCACGTCCAGCATCTGCCGGAACATGTCGGGCCCCGATTTCAGGAACGGCGCGGAGGCGGCCGAGCCTGCATTGGCGATCATCAGGTCGACAGGGCCATGGCGCTCGACCGCGTCCCGCACGGCGCGCTGGATCGCCTGCGGGTCCGTCACATCGGCCACGGCAGCCGCATGGGCGTCGCCCTGCGCGACCGCCTGTTCGAGCGACGCGGGAGACCGCCCGGCGACGGTGACCGTCGCACCGGCCTTGACGAGCGATGCCGCGATGGCGCGGCCGATCCCGCGACCGCCGCCGGTCACCAGGGCATGCCGCCCCGTGAGAGGTGTCATGGTCATCTCATTCCGCCGCGAGAGGCTTCTCGCCGGCCTCCATCTTCAGCTCCGCCCGGGTCTTGGGCTTCGCTTTCACTTTGAGCTCTTCCAGATCCTGCCGGTCGCGCACGGCGTTGCGGAAGATCTGGTCCTTGCCGGCGAGGTATTGCGGCGGGCATTGAATGTCCTTGGCGCCATACCAGGCGGCGGCCTTCATGGTGAAGAACGGATCGACCAGATGCGGACGGCCGAGGGCGACGAGATCCGCGCGGCCTGCGGCCAGGATCGTGTTCACCTGATCGGCCGCCGTGATGTTGCCCACGCACATGGTGGCGACCCGTGCCTCGTTGCGTACCTGGTCGGAGAACGGCGTCTGGAACATGCGCCCGTAGATCGGCCGGGCCTCGCGGACGGTCTGCCCGGTCGACACGTCGACGAGATCGACGCCATGCTCCGCGAAGGCGCGGGCGATCTCCACGGCGTCGTCGCCATCGATGCCGCCCTCGACCCAGTCGGTCGCGGAGATGCGCACCGACATGGGCTTGTGCGCGGGCCAGACCTCGCGCATGGCGTCGAACACCTCGAGGGGAAACCGCAGCCGGTTTTCGAGAGAGCCGCCGTATTCGTCCGTGCGCCGGTTCGTGAGCGGCGACAGGAAGCTCGCCATGAGGTAGCCATGGGCGCAGTGCAGCTCGAGCATGTCGAACCCGGCCCGTTCGCCGCGCCTGGCGGCCTCGACGAATTGCGACTTGATGAGGTCCATGTCGGCGCGGGTCGCCTCGCGCGGCACCTGGCTGTCCTCGAAATAGGGGATCGGGGACGCCGAGCAGATGTCCCAGGCGCCCTCTTCGAGCGGCCGGTCGATGCCCTCCCACATGAGCTTGGTGGCGCCCTTGCGGCCGGAATGGCCGAGCTGAAGGCAGAACTTCGCACCCGAATTGGCATGGACGAAGTCGACGATCCGCTTCCAGGCGGTCTCCTGCTCGTCGTTCCACAGGCCCGTGCAGCCGAGCGTGATGCGCGCCTCCGGCGACACGCAGGTCATTTCCGTGAAGACCAGTCCGGCGCCCCCGGTGGCGCGCGCGCCGTAATGCACGAGATGGAAATCGCCCGGCACGCCGTCCCGGGCCGAATACATGTCCATCGGCGAGACCACGACGCGGTTGGGAACGGTCATCTCGCGAAGGCGGAAGGGCTGGAACATGGGGGCGTTCGGGCCGTCCATGGACACGTCGAAGCCCTGCTGCCGCACCTGTCTGGCGAAGGTCCGGTCGACGGCCGCCACGAAGTCGGGCGCGCGCAGGCGCAGGTTGTCGTAGGTGATCGCCTTCGCGCGGGTCATGACGCCGAACGCGAACTGCACCGGATCGAAATCCCAGAAGCGCGCCACGTGCTCGAACCAGACCAGGGATACATCGGCCGCGTGCTGGGTCTTCTCGACCTCTTCGCGCCGTCCGGTCTCGTAGAGCGACAGCGCACCCGCGACGCTCGGGTCGCGGCGGAAGGCCTCGTAGAGCGCGATCGCATCCTCCATGGCGAGCTTCGTGCCCGACCCGATGGAGAAATGCGCCGATGCCTTGGCGTCGCCGAGCAGCACCTTGTTGCCCATGACCCAGCGCTTGTTGCGGATCATCGGGAAGTTGCGCCAGATCGACCGGTTGGTCAGGACGCGATGCCCACCCAGGAACCAGCCGAAAATCTTCTCCATGAGCGCGGCCGACTCGGCCTCGCTCATGTCCTTCAAGCCGGCCCGCTCGAAGGTCTCCGGATCGGTCTCGAACACCCAGGTCGAGCGGTTCGCCTCGTACTGATAAGCATGGGCGATGAACGGCCCCCACTCCGTTTCCTGGAAGATGAACGTGAAGGCATCGAGCGGCTTCGTCGAGCCCATCCAGGTGAACTTGTTGGGCCGCAAGTCCACCTCCGGCTGGAAGTGGTCCGCATAGCGCTCGCGGAAGCGGCTGTTGATGCCGTCTGCCACGACCACGAGATCCGCGTCGGCGAACAGGCTCTCGTCATCCACATCCGCTTCGTAGCGCAGGCGGACGCCGAGTTCCTCCGCGCGATCCTGCAGGATCAGGAGCAGCGTGCGGCGGGAGCAGCCGCAGAAGCCGTTGCCGCCGATGCGGTGCTCGGTGCCGCGGAAATGGATTGCGATGTCGTCCCAATAGGCGAATTCCCGCACGATGCGCTGGTAGCTCGGCAGGTCGTACTTCTCGAAATTGTCCAGGGTCGCGTCGGAGAACACGACCCCGAAGCCGAACGTCTCGTCGGCGCGGTTGCGCTCATAGACCGTGATGTCGGAATCCGGCCGAAGCTTCTTCAGCAGGATCGCGAAATAGAGCCCCGCCGGGCCACCGCCGATGATCGCCGTCTTCATGAGAATCCCACCCGAGAATTGAGCTTATTGTTTTAAGCTTAAAATAATTGCAGATCAACCTGTCCGCCCGATCCTCTGTTGTTCCTGGCCATCGGACGGTCAGGCGCTCATCGCCTCCTGGTGGTCGTCGGCCTCCTGGGCGATCTGGCGCAGGGCGAAGCGCTGCAGCTTGCCGGTCTGGGTGCGCGGGAGGGCGTCCACGAACTCGATGAGCCGCGGGTACTTGTAGGGCGCGATCTCGGCCTTCACGTGATCCTGGAGCGCCTTCGTCAGGTCCGGACCGGGGGTCTGGCCGGGGCGCAGGACCACATAGGCCTTGACCACCGTGCCGCGTCCGTCGTCGGGAGCCCCCACCACGCCGCATTCGGCCACGGCCGGATGGGTGAGGAGCGCGGCCTCGACCTCCGGACCGGCGATGTTGTAGCCGGCCGAGATGATCATGTCGTCGGACCGGGCCTGGTACCAGAAGTACCCGTCCTCATCCATGAGGTAGGTGTCGCCGGTGACGTTCCAGCCGTCCTGCACGTATTTGCCTTGCCGCTCGTCCGCGAGATAGCGGCATCCGGTCGGCCCACGGACGGCGAGGCGCCCGATGCTGCCGGGGGGAAGGTCCCGCCCCTCATCGTCCACCACCTTGGCCTCGTAGCCCGGAACCGGCCTGCCCGTCGCGCCAGGACGGATCTCGTCCTCGGTGGCGGCGATGAAGATGTGCAGCATTTCCGTCGCGCCGATCCCGTCCATGAGCCGGATGTTCGTGGCGGCCTTCCAGGCCTCGAAGGTTCCCTTCGGCAGCGGCTCGCCGGCCGAGACGCATTTGCGCAGCGAGGAGATGTCATAGCCTTCGAGCTTCGACAGCATGGCGCGATACGCAGTCGGCGCCGTGAAGCAGATGGTCGCCCGGTACTGCATGATGGCTGGGAGAAGATCGTCCGGTCCGGCCTTCTCCAGCAGCACGGTGGAGGCACCGACCCGCATGGGGAACAGCACGATTCCGCCGAGCCCGAAAGTGAAGGCGAGCGGCGGCGAGCCGATGAAGCGGTCGTTCGCCTCCGGCCGCAGGACGTTCCTGGCATAGCCGTCGCAGATCGCCAGCATGTCCCGGTGGAAATGCATGGTGCCCTTGGGCTCGCCGGTCGTGCCGGAGGTGAACCCGATCAGGCAGACGTCGTCCGCCGCCGTATCGACCGCTTCGAAGTCCGGCGACACCTCCGCCATCAGGGCTTCGAGACTGTCGGATTGGCCCGAGCCCCAGTACACCACGTGCTGCAGATCCGGCGCCATCGCCCTGGCCCGCTCCATCTCGTCCGCCAGCCGATGGTCGCAGAACGCGATGGTGATCTTCGCCTTCCTCAGCGGATAGGCGATCTCCTTGGCGCGCAGGAGCGGCATGGTGGCGACCACGACCCCGCCGGCCTTCAGGACCGCCAGATAGGCCGCCACCATCATCGGATTGTTGGCGGACCGCAGCAGGACGCGGTTGCCGGTCACGAAGCCGAGCTTGTGGACCAGCACGTTGCAAATCCGGTTCACCCGCTCCTGCAGCGCCCGGTAGGTCAGGGACTCGGTCGGGCTGATCAGGCAGGGCTCGTCCCCCCGGCCCTCCTCGACCCATCGATCAAGGAACGCGACGGCGCAGTTGAGCCGCTCGGGATACTGGAGCTCCGGCCGCGAGAACCGGAATTCCGGCCACTGATCCCGAGGCGGAAGATTGTCTCTCGCGAAGGTATCCACATGCGCCGTGTCGGCCATCGTCCGCTCCTCTGTCTTACTATGAGCCGGGAGGACGCCGCGCCTTGAGCTTGGCCGAGCCGGGGCGGCACGCCGAGGGATCGCGCTGCATGGCGAACCCCGTGCTGCCGCCCATCCGCCGCCAATCACGCGCTCGTCATTCCGCCTGCCTTCCCGTGCGAAATAATCCGCTTGAAGAACCCGAGAAATATTTTAATCTTAAAACAATCCTTGGCAATCCCAAAGATTGGGCAAAGGCTGGGGATGCCGGGGGAAGGGCTCCGACAAAGGGAGTGTTCGGCAGAAACGATTTGCGGCAGAGTAGCGCCGCCTTGTCCGTCGAGACGCGCCGCGTCCCGCCGGGAACAATCACGCAGCACAACAAATGTGCGCAGGGAACAGCCACTCGGGAGACAATGATGAACGTGACGATCAAGACCCTTGGCCTCGCAGCCGCCGTCGGATTGGCGGCGGTGCCGGCCATGGCGCAGGAGAAGCTGAAGGTCGGCCTGCTTTTGACCCTCTCCGGTCCTTCGGCCGTGCTCGGCCAGCACGCCCGCGACGGCTTCCAGCTCGCGGTCAAGGACCTCGGCGGCAAGCTCGGCGGGCGCGATGTCGAGGTGATCGTCGTCGACGACGAACTGAAGCCCGACGTGGCCGTGACCAAGGTGAAGGGCCTTCTGGAGCGCGACAAGGTCGATTTCGTGGTCGGGCCGATCTTCTCCAACGTGGCGGTCGCGACGCAGAAGCCCATCGTCGACGCCAAGACCTTCTACATCAGCGTGAATGCCGGCCCCTCGAATCTCGCCGGCAAGAGCTGCAGCCCGTACTTCTTCGCGACCTCCTACCAGAACGACCAGAACCACGAGGTTCTCGGCAAGGTGGCGCAGGACCGCGGCTACAAGAAAGTCTATCTGCTCGCGCCGAACTATCAGGCCGGCAAGGATGCGCTCGCCGGATTCAAGCGCCACTACAAGGGTGAGATCGTCGAGGAATCCTACATCCCGCTGAACACGCTCGACTTCCAGTCCGAGCTCGCCAAGATCGCCTCCATGCAGCCGGACGCGATCTTCACCTTCATGCCGGGCGGCATGGGCGTGAACCTGGTCAAGCAGTACCGCGCGGCCGGCCTCGCCGACCGCATCCCGTTCCTCTCGGCCTTCACCGTGGACGAGACCAACCTGCCGGCGCAGCAGGATGCCGCCATAGGCATGCTGAGCGGGTCGAACTGGGCTCCGAACTTGGACACCCCGGAGAACAAGAAGTTCGTCGCGGCCTACGAGGCCGCCTACAACACGGTGCCGGCGTCCTACGCCATGCATTCCTACGACGCGGCCCTGCTGATCGACTCCGCCCTCAAGGCGACCGGCGGCAAGACCGACGACAAGGAGGCCCTGCGCGCCGCGATCAAGAAGGCGGAGTTCAAGTCCCTGCGCGGCGACTTCAAGTTCGGCGCAAACGGCTTCCCGATCCAGGACTTCTATCTGGTGAAGGCAGCGAAGCGTCCCGATGGCAAGCTGGAGACGGAAATCGTCGAGAAGGTGTTCGACGACTACACCGACGCCTATGCCAAGGAATGCGCCGCCACGAACTGACGCGCATCGGACTGACGATCGATCCGTGCTCATGGGACGGATCGATCCCTCTTCCAGGACGCAAGCATCCCGGCGCTTCCGCGTGGAGGCGCCGAGCGGGGCTTGATCGATGCAGGCCTATAGCCGGTGACGTGCCGATGAACGCAACTCTCCTCTTCGTCCAGGCTCTGAACGGCCTTCAATTCGGCCTTATCCTCTTTCTCATCGCGGCCGGGCTGACCCTGGTGTTCGGCGTGATGGATTTCATCAATCTCGCCCACGGCGTGCAGTACATGGTCGGCGCCTACCTGGTGGCGGCGTTCGCCGCCTGGACCGGGAGCTTCGGCTGGGCGCTGCTTCTCGCCCTGCCGTCCGCGCTGGCCTTCGGCCTTCTGCTCGAAGTGCTGGTCTTCCGTCATCTCTACGACCGCGACCATCTCGACCAGGTGCTCGCGACCTTCGGGGTGATCCTGTTCCTGAACCAGGGCGTCAAGTTCGTCTGGGGCGCGGCGCCTCTGAGCGTTCCCGTTCCCGAGCTCCTGTCCGGCTCCATCGAGATCGCGAGCGGGCTGCTCTATCCCGTCTACCGCCTCGCGATCATCGCGGCCGGGCTCGTGGTCGCGGCCCTGCTCTACGCCCTCGTCAACCATACGCGCGTCGGCATGCTGGTGCGCGCCGGCGCCAGCAACGCCGCCATGGTGTCGGCGCTGGGCGTCAACATCCAGCGGCTGTTCATGGTCGTGTTCGGCTTCGGCGCCATGCTGGCGGGCTTTGCCGGCGCGATGGTGGCGCCGATCCTGTCGGTCGAGCCGGGCATGGGCGACAACATCCTGATCCTCGCCTTCGTGGTCATCGTGATCGGTGGGATCGGATCGATCCGCGGGGCGTTCCTCGCAGCCCTCCTGATCGGCCTCGTGGACACGGTCGGGCGCAGCTTCGCGCCGAACCTGCTGCGCCTCGTGCTCGATCCAGCGGCCGCGAGCCAGACCGGCCGGGCCCTCGCCCCGATGCTGATCTACATCTTCATGGCTGCGGTGCTCTTCTTCCGCCCGTCCGGCCTGTTTCCCGTGAAGCGCTAGGGTGCGTCCATGACCGAACTCGCCGAAACGCAGGCCGCTCCCATGCCTTCCCTCAGGCCACGGCTCGAGATCGTTCCCATCGTGCTCTTTGCCGCCTTCGCGGCCGCGCCCCTGTTGGCGATGGCGTCCGGGGCCGAAGGCTATGTCCTGTCCCTGCTGACCCGGGTGATGATCTTCGGCATCGCCGCCATGGCGCTCGACCTCATCCTCGGTTACGGGGCGCTCGTGAGCTTCGGCCACGCGGCCTTCCTGGGCATCGGCGGCTATGCGGTCGGCATCCTCGCCAGCCACGGGGTCGAGGATGCCCTCGTGCAGGTTCCCGTGGCGCTTGCCGCCTCGGCGCTCTTCGCCCTCGTCACGGGGGCGATCTCCCTGCGAACCAAGGGCGTCTATTTCATCATGATCACCCTGGCCTTCGGGCAGATGCTGTACTTCCTCGCCACGTCGCTGGCGGCTTACGGCGGCGACGACGGCATGACCCTGTCGTCGCGCAGCCTCGTGGCCGGGTCGGGCATTCTGGAGAGCGATTTCGCCTTCTACTGGGTGTGCCTGCTCTGCCTTCTCGGCGCCTATGCGTTCTCGCGATCCGTCGTCGCGTCCCGGTTCGGCCGCGTCCTGCGCGGCACGCGGGAGAACGCCGTGCGCATGGAAGCCATCGGGTTCCAGCCCTTCCGGTTTCAGCTCGTGGCCTATGTGGTCAGCGGCATGCTGGCAGGTCTCGCCGGCTGCCTCCTGGCCAATCAGGCGGAGTTCGTCAGCCCTGCCTTCATGACGTGGCAGCGCTCCGGCGAGCTGATCTTCATGGTCGTGCTCGGCGGGCTCGGCTCCCTGCACGGCGCCATCGTGGGCGCGGCCGCCTTCCTGCTGCTGGAGGAGTTCCTGCCGGAGATCCTGCATGGCCTGAGCTTCTTCCTGGGCGACGCGACGCGTGCTCACCTCGCCGAGAACTGGAAGATGGTCTTCGGTCCCCTTCTCATCCTGATCGTGCTGTTCGCCCGAGGCGGGATCATGGGCCTGCTGCGGAGGCCTCACCATGGCTGATCCTCTGCTCGAACTCCGCCATCTGCGCAAGGCATACGGCGCTCTCGTGGTCGCGGACGACGTCAGCCTCTCCGTTCAACCGGGCGAGCTGCATGCCATCATCGGACCCAACGGCGCGGGCAAGACGACGCTGATCCATCAGATCTCGGGAACGTTGTCATCCGACTCCGGATCCATCCTGTTCGCCGGGGAGGACGTGACGGCTCTTTCGATGCCGCAACGGGTCCGGCGCGGGCTCGCGCGCTCGTTCCAGATCACGTCGATCCTGCCCGGTTTCTCGGCCCTCGAGAATGTGGCGCTGGCCGTGCAGGCGCGCGCGGGATCGAGCTTCCGCTTCTTCGGCAACGCCGCACAGGAGAAGGCCCTGAACGAGCCCGCCATGGAATGCCTGACGGAGGTCGGACTCGGCGCCCGCGCCCACATCCCGGCGGGGCTCCTGTCCCACGGCGAGAAGCGCCAGCTCGAGCTCGCCATCGGGCTCGCGACACAGCCGAAGCTGCTGCTTCTCGACGAGCCGCTCGCCGGCACCGGCCATGACGAATCCCAGCGCGTGGTCGAGACCCTGCGCCGCCTGAAGAGCCGCCTCACGATCGTGCTGATCGAGCACGACATGGACGCGGTCTTCTCCCTGGCCGACCGCGTGTCCGTTCTCGTCTACGGCCGCGTGATCGCCACCGACACGCCGGAGCGGATCAGAGCCCATCCGGAGGTCCGCGCGGCCTATCTCGGCGAAGAGGAGACGGTCTGATGCTCTCCGTCCGACAGCTCCAGGCGTCCTATGGCGCCGCCCAGGTGCTCTTCGACATCTCCCTTGAGGTGAAGGCCGGCGAAGTGGTGACGCTGCTCGGCCGCAACGGCATGGGCAAGACCACCACCATCCGGTCCATCATGGGCCTGCTCCGCCCCCGCGGCGGCGAGGTGCGGTTCGACGGCGCCGCCGTGACGGGCCTCGCGCCCTACCGCATCGCGCAGACCGGCATCGGCCTCGTGCCGGAGGGCCGGCAGATCTTCCCGACCCTGACGGTGGAAGAGAATCTCGTCGCCACGGCCTCGGCCCGGACGGGCTCGCGCCGCTGGACGCTCGAGGCTGTCTACGACCTCTTCCCGCGCCTGAAGGAGCGCCGAAGCAACCTGGGCACCCAGCTCTCGGGCGGCGAGCAGCAGATGCTCGCCATCGGCCGGGCCCTCATGACCAATCCCAAGCTGCTCATTCTCGACGAGGCCACCGAAGGGCTTGCGCCCTTGATCCGCGCCGAGATCTGGACGTGCCTCAAGCGCCTCAAGGGCGAACGCCAGTCGATCCTGGTGATCGACAAGAACATCGGCGCCCTGTCGAGCTTCGCCGACCGTCACGTGATCATCGAGAAGGGCCGCTCGGTCTGGACCGGGACGAGCGATGAGCTGATGACCGATCCAAGTCTCAAGGACCGGTATCTCCACGTTTGAGGATCCCTTCATGGCAGCCGACGATCTCGACCTCGAGGCCGAGTACAACAACCGGGCGCGCGTTCCCGAACACCCCGTTCACATCGCCGGCTGGCAGCGGGATTCGTCCGCTTACCGCGAAAGCGCACGCTGCGAACTCGATCTCGCCTACGGACACGGCGAGCGTCACCGTCTCGACCTCTTCCACCCGCCGGGCGGGGACGCGGACGGCCCGGTCGTGCTGTACATCCATGGCGGCTATTGGCAGTCGCTCGACAAATCCACGTCGAGCCACCTGGCCCGCGGCGCCAACGAGCGCGGGCTCACGGTGGCGATCCCGAGCTACACGCTCGCGCCGGCCGCAAGCCTCGCCGCGATCGTGTCCGAGATCGAGGCCGCGGCCGATTTCGTCATGCACCGCATGGGCCGGCCTCTCGTGGTCAGCGGCCATTCCGCCGGCGGGCACCTGACGGCGTGCCTCATGGCGCGCTCCGGCGGGCTCCAGTTTCCGGTCCGGGTCGCGATGCCGATCTCCGGTCTGTTCGATCTGCCGCCACTGGTCACGACCTCGATCAACAGGGCGCTCGGGTTGAGTATCGAGGAAGCGCACCGCCTGAGCCCGCTGGAATGGGATCCGCCCGCGGGCGGTCGTCTCGTCGCGGTGGTCGGGGGAGCGGAGAGCGACGAGTTCCTGCGCCAGTCCCGCGCCATCGTGGATCGCTGGGGCGAGGCGGGCGTTGCGACTCGCTATCACGAGGTGCCGGGCGCAAACCACTTCGACGTCATCGCCGGGCTCGCCGACCCGAGCGACCCGCTCGTGGACCTGATCATGGATCTGGCAGCCGACGCTTGAGCGACCGGCCGGTCGAACGGGAACCCGCGCCGCCGTCCGACGTTGCGATTCTCGGTGACGCTGACATGGATCGGCTGGTGACGCATGCCTGTCGCGCTGGCACTTCTTCTCCTTTTCGCGATGGCCTGGCCGCAGGCGCTCCTGGCGTCGGAGGATGCTTGGCAGGCGTTGCGGCACGGAGGCACCGTGGCGCTCTTTCGACATGCGCGCGCACCGGGGACCGGCGACCCGGCCGATTTCCGGCTCGAGGATTGCGCGACCCAGCGCAACCTCTCGACCGAGGGCCGAACGCAGGCGCAGGCGATCGGAGCGGCGTTCAGGTCGCGGCAGATTCCCGTTGAGCGCGTGCTCTCGAGCCGCTGGTGCCGCGCGCTCGAGACCGCCCGCTTGGCCTTCGGCGCCCTGGCGGAGCCCTTCCCGCCGCTGGATTCCTTCTTTTCGGGACAGGAGCAGGAGCCGGCACGGACCGAGGCCCTGCGCCGCACCGTTCAGGAATGGCGCTCGAACGGCGTCCTGGTGCTCGTGACGCATCAGGTCAACATCACGGCCCTCACCGGGATCTTTCCCGGCGAGGGAGAAATGCTCGTTCTCAGGCCGAAGCCCGGCGCCGGGTTCGACGTGGTGGGACGGGTGAAGCCTTAGCGCATCGTGCGGACCCAGAGGGCCGCGTCAGCGAAAAATGGCCCGGTATTCACTAGCGTGGCCCTTCGGGTCGCTGACGCGGTCCTGCGGGTCACTAGAGCCTCGGACGGGAAAAGTGGACGCCCCTTTCGGGATTCATCCGAGGCTCCTTCTCTTCACCGGCGCATCGTGCGAGCTTTCGGGTCCGCTGAGCATCGGACGATCGGGATGGCCGGCACGAGGCGGGTGATGACCGGCCGGCCATGACATGGGAGGTTTCGACCGTGACGGGAGGGTGCCACCTTCTCCCCGTCATCACCGGGCTCGTCCCGGTGATCCCGGTCGGAAGAGCGCCGCGCTTCGAACAATCGGGATGGCCGGCACAAGGCCGGCCATGACGTGTGGAGGGTGTCATCGCCCGCTCTCACCATCCTCCCACGTCCCCACCGGGTTCGATCCCAACCTGGACCCGCTTTTCACGTCCGATGCTCCCTCTCTGGACCGGCGCATCGGATGAGGCGGACCCAGCGGGCCGCGCTAGTGACCCGAAGGGCCGCGTCAGCGAATACCGGATCCACTTTTCACGGGCGTGGCCCTCTGGGTCCGTCCGATGCTCGAGACGTTACGTATCGGCCCTCAACTGCTCGACGACACCCTGGCTCATATAAGGATGGCCCGCCTCGTTGAGCGCCCGGTCCAGAGCCTCGATGGCGACGAGGATCTTCGTGAGCTCCTCAGCCATCTCGATGGAGGGCAGCGGCGCCTCGGAAATCTGACGCGCCATCTCCCTGCGCCGCTTCACGAGGTTTTCGCGTGCAGCATTGAGCTCACTGATCTCTTCGGACGTCATGGCTTCCTCACGTTCAAGACCGTTTTACTATCAAGTCGGCTGGGCCGGATCCGTTCACGGCATTTCCACGTCGAAGTCCCGGAATTGCCGGAGATCGTTCATCCGTCAAGCGTGCCGAGCAGACCCAGAATACGCGTGTGCCGCTCGTCCGCGTGCTCGCTCGACGCCGAGAAGATGAGCCGCTCCTTGCTCCAGTGCAGCGTCCCCTGAGATTCGTCGATCATCCGCTGCAGGGCAGGCTTCTCCGCCGCGCCAGGCCGAAACGTCAATGCGATCGCCTGAGGTCCCGCATCCACGCGGGCGATTCCGATCCGCCGGCAGAGCTGCCTGACGTTCGCCAGCCTCAGGAGGTTCTGAACCGGATCAGGGATGGGACCGAACCTGTCCTCGATCTCCGCTTCGATCTCGTCGATCGTCTCCGACGACTCGAGGCGCGCCAGACGCGCGTAGAGATTGATCCTCATCTCTGGATCGTTCACGTACGCGTCGGGAATCGTACCGGTCAGCCCGATGTTCAATTCAGGGGTCCAATCGTCATCCAGGGTCTCGCCACGCAGAGCGTGTTTGAGCATGTGCTGGTAGAGATCGGTGCCGATGAGCTTGACATGACCCGACTGCTCCTCTCCCAGAAGCGCTCCCGCCCCGCGCTGGTCGAGATCCTGCGCGCTGATGGCAAATCCCGCTCCGAGGCGATCGAGAGCTGTGAGCGTCCGCAGTCGCTTCTCCGTGGCTTGCGGAAGCTCCTCGCCAGGCTCCGTCACCAGGTAGGCCACGCCCCGGATCCGCCCTCGCCCGACGCGACCGCGCAGCTGATGGAGCTGCGCCATCCCGAAGCGGTCCGCGCGCCACACAAGCATGGTGTTGGCGCGGGGAACATCCAGGCCGCTCTCGATGATATTGGTGGCGAGGAGGACGTCGCCCTCGCCATCGGCGAAACGGATCATCACCTCGTCGGTCTCCGACGGGTTCATCTGGCCATGGGCGACCATGATTGTCAGTTCGGGAACGAGCTTCGCGAGCCGCTCGCGCATCGGCTCGATGTCTTCGACCCGGGAGCAGACGACGAAACTCTGGCCGCGGCGGCGGCGCTCGCGCATGAGGGCTTCCCGGACGCTTGCGGAATCGAACGGCGTGAGAAACGTGCGGATCGGTTGCCGGCGCGCGGGAGGCGTCGCGATGATGCTCAGTTCCTGCAAGCCGACCAAGGCGGACTGGAGCGTCCGTGGGATCGGCGTGGCCGTCAGGATGAGGACATGCCCGTCTTCCGCGAGGGTTCTGAGTTTCGCTTTCTGAGCGGCGCCGAACCGCTGTTCCTCGTCGATGATCACAAGACCGAGATCCTTGAAGGTCACCCCTTTCGCCGCAAGCGCATGAGTGCCGATGACGATGCGGATCGATCCGTCCGCCAACCCCTTCTTCACTGCCCGGGCCTCGGCCGGCGACACGAGCCGGGAGAGGTGGGCGACCTCGATGCCCAAGCCGGCAAAGCGCCTTTGGAAGCTCCGCACATGCTGGCGCGCAAGCACGGTGGTGGGCGCAACGACGGCCACCTGCCTGCCGGCAAGCGCGACGGCGGCGGCGGCGCGCAGGGCAACCTCCGTCTTGCCGAAACCCACATCACCGCAGACCAGGCGGTCCATCGGCCGACCAGACGAGAGATCGTCGAGAACTTCCTCGATGGCGCGGATCTGATCGGCTGTCTCCGAGAAAGGGAAGCGAGCGACGAACCGTTCATAATCGCGGCTTGGCGGCACGAGCGGCTCCAGTTTCGTGCCCTTGCGGGCTTCGACGAGTCCCGTGATCCGTTCGGCCGTTTCCTTGATCTCCGCTTCGATCGTCTCACGTCTGAGCGACCACGCATCGCTGTTCAGTTTATCGAGGGAGATCGAGTCCGCCATCGGGCCATAGCGCCAGATGCGATCCATCTCTTTTGCCGGCATCAGGAGCGTCGTGTCGGCCGCGTATTTCAGTCTGACGGCGTCGCCCATGCCGGCATCACCCGCGGGAATGGTCTCCATTCCTTCGAGCACCCCCATGCCGTGATCGATGTGGATCACGGCATCGCCGACATGAAAACCCCCATCCATGAGACTGGAAGCGGCAGAGCTGACATCTCTCTCGACCCCGCTGCTGATACGGCTGCCCAGGATATCGCCGGCCGTGATCAGCACGATGCCGTCGCGCTCGTCGATGAAGCCTTTCCTGAGCTCGACCTGCAGGGCGAACCATTCCGCGGGAGGTCCGTCTACGACATCGCCCCAGCTCTCGACGTTCTCGGCGCGCCCGATGGATTGAACGCGGCGCTTGATCCGGCCGAGATCCGAGCGGGCGGCCGCAGCCAGGATGATCTTGCGGCCAGCCTCCATCTGCGCACGCAGGAAATCGGCGAGATCCTTGGAGGGCCTCGACGCGATCGCAAAGTTCGGCACCGCAACCTGCCGTGTATCGCCCTCCGATGCGGCGTGGATATAGGTGACCCGTCGCCTCGACAGAAGGTCCGCCCACTCGTCGTCCGGGACAAAAAGCCGTTCGGGCGACACGGCGGATGTTTTGGCGCTCCCCTGCCCGCGCATGCTCGTTCGGTTGTCGTACGCATCGGCGACCTGCTCCATCACGAGCGGTCGCCTCTCCTCCGCCATACCGTCCACGATGACGGCCGCATCCGGCCAATAGTCGAAGACCGTCACAAGGCGCGGGCAGTATTCCGGCAGGAGATGCTCGATCCCGTCGAACCGGTCGATGGAGGGATCGCTCTCTTCCGCCTGCGGCAGAACGAGTTCCGAAGCAGGTCCGATCAGGAGATGCTCGACTTCGGTTTCGGTGAGCTGGGAAATCGGATCGTAGGAGCGGATGGCCACGATGCTTCGCCCGTCGTGTTCGATCCGATAGGGCGAGGAATGGTCGGCGGGAAACAGATCGATCACCTGTCCCCGGAACGCCGCCTCCCCCGGCTCGTCCACGCGCTCGTCGAGGATGTAGCCGGCGCGATGAAGATAGTCCTTGAGGGCGTCCGACGACAGCGCTCCGCCGGTCGTGAGGCCAAAGACCGCCTCAGCCGCGATGCTGGGCTGCGGCACGCGCTGAAGGGCGGCAGCCGCACTCGCGACAAGGAGCCGCGGCTTCGTGCTCGTTCCGCTCATGCGCCGGAGCACCGCCATGCGCCGCCCCATGATCTCCCGCGAAGGCGAAGCGCGGTCGTATGGAAGACAATCCCAGGGCGGCAGGAGATCGACGTCGAGGTCGGGAGCCAAACCCCTCAAGGCCTGCACCAACAACTCGGCCCAGCGCTCCCCGCCGGCGACATAGATTGCTCCGGACGGTCCGGCCGCCGTGACCTGCTCGAGCAGGCGGATGGCATGGAGGCCAAGGAGAGATGGCAAGGTAAGGTCGATCCGCCTGATATCCTCAGAGGGGGCAGGCTTGGCACGCATGGGGCACTCTTGTGACGGGGCTCGGGACCGGGGACAACGTTCGGGCGCCGTCCCAGTTGCAGGCATGCCTCCGTCCCCCCCCGACAGCATTTTGTAAACCATCCTTGTCCATAGTCGAAGCATGACCTACGGGAATGCAAAACGTCTCTGCCTTGGACTGGCTCTGCTCTCGTGCTCCACCTTCGGGAGCCATGCGGATGCCTTTGCGGCCGCTGAAAACCCCAATCCTTCCAGCCCGGTCCAGGCATCGCCGAGCAACCCGGCTGCCCCCGCCGCGGGGACCGACCTGCGGCCGAAAGCGGCACCTGCGGCACCGGTCAAGCCGATGGAGAAGACCGTGCCCGCCCCGGTGGTCTCGATCTCGCAGGATCCCCGCCCGACCCTGGATGGAAGCACCTTCATCAACACGATGCGAGCGGCGTGGACCTACAAGCGCATCGCCGAAGCCGGAGGGTGGCCCAATCTGCCTGCCGGCACGGTTCTCAAGGCCGGCGACAAGGGCCCGCTCGTCACGACCTTGCGGCAGCGGCTCGCCGCCGAGGGCGATCTTCCGGCCGATCTGGCTTCGAGCACGACCTTCGATGCCGATCTGACCGGAGCGGTGAAGCGGTTCCAGGCACGCCACGGCCTGCCGGAATCCGGCGCAGTCCGAGCCCGGACCCTGGAGGCTCTGAACGTCCCGGCGCTCACGCGGCACCGTCAGCTGACTGCCTCCGCCCAAAGGCTCGCGGGATCCACGTTTTCGTTCGGCGACCGCTATGTCGTGGTGAACATCCCGTCGGCCGCAGTCGAAGCCGTGGAGCGCGGACAGGTCGCCCGGCGCTACGTGGCCATTGCCGGAAAAGTCGACCGTCCCTCGCCGACCGTCGAGACCCGCGTGACCGCCGTCAACGTCAATCCCACATGGACCGTACCGGTCTCCCTGATCAAGAAGGACATCATCCCCCACGTTCGGAAGGATCCCGAATATCTGGAGAAGATGAAGATCCGCATCCTCGACGCGAAGGGACAGGAGGTCGATCCCAAGACCCTCGACTGGTCGACGGACAATGCGGTGAACTATACGCTCCGCCAGGATCCCGGCGCGATCAATTCGCTCGGGCAGATCCGCATCGACATGCCCAACAAGCACGCCGTCTACATGCACGACACGCCCAAGAAGCAGCTCTTCGCGCAGGACGCCCGCTTCCATTCCTCAGGGTGTGTCCGCGTGGCCGAAGTCGCCGATTTCGCCGAGTGGCTCCTGCGCGGCACGAACGGGCAGGCCGGCGGCTGGACGAAGGACGCGATCAACACGGCCATCGCCAACGCAAACCGTCAGGACATCCGTCTCGACAAGCCGGTCCCCGTCACGTGGGTCTATCTGACCGGATATGCGACGGCGGATGGCGCCGTGCATTTCCGAGACGATGTGTACGGGCTCGATGCGGCGAAGAGCGATCCCGTTCCGGAGCCTCAGATCGTCGATGTGCCCGCGACGGCGTCGATCAAGCCCAAGCGCCTCTGACACGGCGCGGGATGCGCCATGGGCTACAGGCTCTTGCGGCGCAACAGCCGTCCGGATGACGGGATGGCCGCACGGGCCTTGTGCGACTCGAAAGCGGCATCCTGGAACACATCGATCGCGGCGACGGCCTGCGCCCGCACGGCCGCAATCCAGGCCGGATCGCGCTGCGAAAACCGGTCCGTCGCATGAGCCAATTGACGGCACCGTTCCTCGACGACACGGCGGGCTTCTCTCAGGCGGGGATTCGGGGCTGCGGACATCGCCACCTCGTCACAAAAGCGGAGCACGTCCTGGGTAAGGTTCTCACCCGTGTAGAGCCCCGAATAATGATCGATCATGCTGCGGACGAATCCGAGAGAATCACGGATCTCCTGCCGCAATAGTGTCTCGCTGCTCATCGCATCCTGATCCGAAAAGAAGCCGCATTCGCGCCGGGACCGGCGACGATGTGGTATGGCCCAGAGACCTCTAAAAAGGTGTTAGCCCGGCTGCCCTGCCTGAGATTCCGCCGGGACTTTGGGTGGCGCCGGCGCCGGCACCGGCGCACCGTTGTTCTGGGTGACCGTCAGGCGAGACGACCACACTCTTTCGAGGAGGGGACCTGCAACAATTCCAGCGACGAATGCGAACGCAGCCACGATCAGGCCAATCCGGCCGCAAAGGCTCAGCACATCCCTGTATGCCATAACCCTTCCTCCCGTCTGCTTTGTTGAGAGAATCCTAAGGGACCTCTCGTTGGCAGCCAAGAGACAAACGCGCAGATTGTCGAAACGGCACCAGCTGGGCGGATGAAAAACAAGTCGGAACGTGAGGAAAATGCGAAGCTTTTCGCTCCCGCGAACCTGTGCATTATTTTTGCGCACGAGCTTCGGAGAGCGCGGCGTTGCCACAATTCGAAATATTGTAACGCCATCCATCATGACCGTCGATGTCCCGTCGAGCGGCTCTCGCGGGGGCTGCCATAGAGGTTCGCTCGATCACCCGCTTGAACTCGCTGGGAACATCTGAACATTTCGAGCGCCGTGGGATTGAACACGAGTTCACGGGATACGATGCATGCCGCCCTCCGCCGCATACCGCGCTTCGATGCGCCATCAGGAACTCGGTCCGGACTTCTACGACATCGTTCATCCGGCGCGGTTCCCGCAGCATATTCTGCGCTATCGCAACCAGCGCTGGGCGGAGCGGATCGGGCTCGGATCCCTCGGCGACGACGAGTGGCTCGATCATTTCGGGCGCTTTGAGCCGCTCCCCGGCAGCCTCCTGCAGCCCCTTGCCCTTCGCTACCACGGCCATCAGTTCCGCACCTACAATCCGCATCTGGGCGACGGACGCGGGTTTCTCTTCGCACAGCTCCACGACGGCCAGGATGGCAGGCTCCTCGACCTCGCCACGAAAGGCAGCGGTCAGACCCCGTGGTCGCGCCACGCGGATGGCCGCCTGACCCTGAAGGGCGGCGTGCGCGAAGTCCTGGCGACCGAAATGCTCGAGGCGCTCGGCGTCGAGACATCGAAATCCTTCAGCCTGGTGGAAACGGGCGAGGAACTGGAGCGCGGCGACGAACCCTCGCCCACACGCTCGTCGGTTCTCGTGCGCCTCAGTCATTCCCATATCCGTATCGGAACGTTCCAGCGGCTGCTGTACCTAAACGAGACAGACAATCTCCGCCGGCTCCTGGACTACACGATCCAGACCTATATGCCGCACGCATGGCGCGACGACGAAGCCGGTCGTGCACCGGCATTCCTGGAGGAGGTCTGCCGGCGCGTGGCCCGCATGGGCGCGCAATGGATGGCGGCCGGTTTCGTGCACGGGGTGCTCAACACCGACAACATCAACGTCACGGGCGAAAGCTTCGATTATGGGCCGTGGCGTTTCCTGCCCGTCTACGAACCCGGCTTCACGGCCGCTTATTTCGACGAGACCGGTCTCTATGCCTTCGGGCGCCAGCCCGACACGCTGCTGTGGAACCTGTTCCGCCTGGCCGAGTGCCTGCTGCCGCTTGCCGAGCAGAGCAGTCTCGAGCAGGCGCTGGGCGCCTTCGAACCCGCCCTGCACCGGGAGTTCACCGGCGCCATCATGCGCCGCCTCGGCCTTCAATCCAGGGGCTTCGAGCAGGATGGAGCCTTGGCCAAGGCGTTATGGACCTTTCTCCATGAGACCAAGGCGCCTTTCGAGCAGACCTTCTTCGATTGGTACGGCGGTCGTGCGCGTGCGGAGCGCGCGGCCGGGAGCCCCTCCGCGAATCTCTACGCGCAGGCATCCTTCGAGCCCGTTCTGGCAGCGCTCGGCACCTTCGATCCGGCCCCCGGGCTGCGGCTCGACCATCCCTATTTTTCCCGCATCACGCCCTGCACCATGCTGATCGACGAGGTCGAGGCGCTCTGGGCGCCGATTGCCGCGTCGGACGACTGGGAGGTGTTCAGGTCCAAGCTGACCGAGATCCGCGGCATGGCCGAAGCCTACGAAACAGATCGTCCCGCGCAAGCTTGATGAATGCAGGCCGGGCCTCACAGCCAGCACCGCTGCTCAGCTCGGACGCCTCGAACGTCGCCAAAGCTCCCATTCCGAAAGGAGCATCATTTTCCCCACGCGATGGAACGTTATTTCCTTATGAACGTCTTCTAGCCAAGCGGGCCGCTGCGAATGCGGCCCATCACCGAACCTATCTCGATGCAGGTGAACCCTATGAAGCGTTCATGCGCTCTCGCTTTGTCCAGCACGGCCCTCCTCCTCGTCCTGACAACGCCATCCGATGCCCAGAGTGTCGGAACCGGCCGGCAATGCGTGCCCGCCGTTGCCGATGCCTCCTTGTACCGCAACTGCCGGCTCCATGTGGTCCACGGCCAGGAAACCTGTCGCTGCGTGGTTCGACCGCAAGCGATGCGCCGGTTGGACCGTCCGGTGGACAGGGACCGGCCGGACACCGTGACCGGATCCATCGGCAGCGGTTCTGCCACCAGTCCCGGGACCGACCGTGGTGCGCCCGGGACAGTCGGCAGCGGCACGCTTGGTCCAGGCAACACGGGCGTGACCGGCGGCAGCGCGACCCCGGGCCCTGGCGGGGCCGTGGCAGACAGCGGCACGCCCGGTCCGGCCAGCCCCGGCGGCCACAGCGGTGGCAATGCGAGCGGCTCGGCCGGCTCGACCGTCGGCGCAGGCGCAAACACGGATGCCGGCGTCGGCAGTCGCGGCAGCGGCTCATCCCATCCGGACCGCTCAAGCAACGGTGACGGCCCCGACCAGGACGGACGTGCCGGCCATGGCAATGCCGGGAACGGCGGCGGCCACGGCAACAACGGCCACGGAAACGACGACGACGGCAACGACTCGTCCAATCCGGGGCGCTCCAACAACGGCGACGGGACCGATCAGGACGGCCCTGCCGGGAATGGCGGCGGCAATGGCGGACACGGCAATGGCGGCGGCAAGCGCTGACTCGGCCTGAGCTTCATGCGACAGGTCCTTGGCGGAAGGCATCAACCAGGGACCTGCATGGTGCCGTCACGTCTTCGTTCGAACGACGGCGGTACAGAGAATCGCCTCGGATCGAACGTGCGTACTCTATCCAATGAGGAGAACCAGGCCCCCAACCGCAATTGCCGCGCCGGCCAACCGGCCGACATGCGCCTGGCGGGCTGTGATGGTCGCGACCGTCATGCCGGCTCCATGCAGCAGGACGGTCGCGAGGCTGAAGCCGAGGCTGTAAAGCGCGACGCTGGCCCCGGACGGGATCTCCACACCGTGCGCATGGCCATGGAAGACCGCGAAGACGCCGACGAAAGCGGCCGCGGCTTGGATCGGCCATTGCCGGCCCCATGTGACGACGGCGCCCAGCACGACCACGGACAGGGTGATGCCGAATTCGACGGCCGGAATCGCGATGCCGGTCAGGCCTAGGATTCCGCCCGCCAGCATCATGCCGACGAAGCTCGCCGGCAGCGCCCACATGGCCCGCCCCCCGAGCAGGGCCGCGAACAGGCCGACGCTCACCATGGCCAGCACATGGTCGATCCCTCCCAGAGGATGCGAGAATCCGGAGACGAAGCCCGATGCCGAAGCATGACCCGTATGGGCCAGGGCCGGCATGGCTGCCGCCATGAACAGCGTGGCAAGAACCGAGCGTTTGAACATGTCGATGATCCCCCTGTTAGGCTGCCGCCGACAGACCGCCGGCCCGCTCGATGAACGTCGCGATGGCATCGACACCGACGCCGTCGCGGATGTTGCTGAACACGTACGGACGCTGGCCGCGCATGCGCCTGGTGTCCTCCTCCATGATCGCGAGATCGGCCCCGACATGGGGCGCCAGATCGATCTTGTTGACCACCAGGAGATCCGAACGCGTGATGCCGGGACCGCCCTTGCGCGGGATCTTTTCGCCCCCGGCGACATCGATGACGTAGATCGTCAGATCGGCAAGTTCAGGCGAGAACGTCGCCGCCAGATTGTCGCCGCCGGATTCCACCAGCACGATGTCGAGGGCCGGGAACCGCTTGCGCATGGTGGCGATGGCCGCAAGGTTGATGGAGGCGTCCTCACGGATCGCCGTGTGCGGGCATCCTCCCGTCTCCACGCCCATGATGCGTTCCACAGGCAGCGCGCCGGCGACGGTCAGGAGCCGCGCATCCTCCTTGGTGTAGATGTCGTTGGTGATCGCGCAGATGTCATAGCGCTCGCGGAACGCCTTGCACAGCGCTTCCATGAGGGCCGTCTTGCCGGACCCGACCGGCCCGCCGATGCCGACCCGCAGGGGTCCCGTGTGAGAAGTCATGATCGAAACAACCTCGTATACTGGTTCTCATGATGGAAGGAGCCGAGATCGGCCCGGAAGGTCGAGCCGCCGATGTCGTCGAGCGTGAGACCGATCGCCTCCCGGGCGACGTCCTGCACCGAACCTGCCAAGGCGGCGGACACCCGGATGCCTGCCGTCTGGCCGATGGGCGCCAGGCGGATGGCCGCCGACACGAGCGTCTGCACGAGCCCGAAGAGATAGGCGGGCGATGTGATCGCCAGGGGAACGGCATGAGCCGCCGCCGCCATGCCGATGGCGACCGGGAAAGCGACGTCGCCCTCGAGGGGCGTCAGCCGGGGCGACGGCCATGCGGCAAGCGTCGCATCCAGGAAACTGCGCCCCTGCTGGCTGGTCTCGAGATGGAGCTCGGCGGAAGGCGACAGGGCGAGAGCGAGTTCGTTGACGGTCTCGAGAGCCTCTCGATCATCCCGCGCGATGGCTCTGTAGGCATGGCTCAGGAGAATGGCGTCGTTGCGCCCCAGGCCGAGCGTCAGGAGGTCATGCAGCCAGGCCACGAGCGACGTCTCATCGGTGATGTCGCCGGCCTCCACGGCCCATTCGAGGGTATGCGAATAGGCATAGCAGCCGACCGGATAGGACGGCGACAGCCAGGCGAAGAGCGGCAGGATCGCCGCCGTCTCGTCCAGTCCGCGCCCCTTCGGGGATCCGTCATCCATGGCCGTGCCCGTGATGGTGGGAATGCCCGCCATGCTCGTGGTGATGATAGGCGCCGCGGACCGGTCGGAAAGGCCGCTCGACGATCTCGACCCGGGCACCCAATCCGATCAGCATGTCGACCAGCACATGATCGTACCCGATGTAGATCGCCGCGCGGGTGATCTCCGCCGGCACGTGCCTGTTGCCGATGTGCCAGGCGAGGGTCAGGAGATCGAGGGGATCCTCCGTGGTGATCTCCACGAGCTTCTCCGGCGCGGCCCGTACCTCGACGAGCCAGCCGCTCTCGAGCCGAATGGCATCGCCGTCCTCCAGCACGTCGGCCCGGTCGAGATCGAGCAGGAAGGCGGTTCCGCCGTCGGCATGGAGCATGATGCGGCGGCGATGGCGATCGCCATGGTCGAGAGTGATGACGTCGACGATGCGGTCCTGCTCGATGGCGTCTCGGCGGATGATGGATGTGGCGCGGATCATGTCAGAACAGGAAGTATCGTTGAGCCATGGGAAGGATTGTCGCGGGTTCGCAGACGAGCAGCTCGCCATCGGCACGGACGTCGTAGGTTTCGGGATCGACCTCGATGACCGGGGTCGCATCGTTATGCACCATGTCCTTCTTGCCGATCCCGCCGCGGACGTTCTCGACCGCGACGAGCGGCTTCTGGACGCCGAGCTTTGCCGCGAGCCCGTTCTCCACCGCGGCCTTCGACACGAAGGTGAGCGATGTCGTGGCGAGCGCCCGGCCATAGGCGCCGAACATCGGCCGGTAATGGACCGGCTGCGGCGTCGGAATCGACGCGTTGGGGTCGCCCATCAGGGCGGCCGCGATGGCGCCGCCTTTGAGCACGAGATCGGGCTTCACGCCGAAGAAGGCCGGGGTCCAGACCACGAGATCGGCAAGCTTGCCGACCTCGACCGAACCGATGTGCCGGGACACGCCATGGGCAATGGCCGGGTTGATCGTGTATTTCGCCACGTAGCGCCGGGCGCGGAAGTTGTCGTTGCCGCCGCTGTCGCCCGGCAGCGCACCGCGCTGGACCTTCATCTTGTGTGCGGTCTGCCACGTGCGGATGATCACCTCGCCAACGCGCCCCATGGCCTGGCTGTCGGACGACATCATCGAGAGCGCGCCGATGTCGTGCAGGATGTCTTCCGCGGCGATCGTCTCCTTGCGGATTCGGCTCTCCGCGAAGGCAAGATCCTCGGGGATCGACGGCGACAGGTGATGGCAGACCATGAGCATGTCGAGATGCTCGTCGATGGTGTTCACCGTATAGGGTCGCGTCGGGTTGGTGGAGGACGGCAGCACGTTGGGCAGGCCAGCCACCTTGATGATGTCCGGCGCATGCCCGCCGCCTGCGCCCTCCGTGTGGAAGGCATGGATCGTGCGGCCCTTGAAGGCTGCGATCGTGTCCTCGACGAAGCCGGATTCGTTGAGCGTGTCGGTGTGGATCATCACCTGCACGTCATAGGCATCGGCCACCGACAGGCAGCAATCGATCGCCGCCGGTGTCGTGCCCCAGTCCTCGTGCAGCTTGAGCGCGCAGGCGCCGGCCTCGATCATCTCCTCCAGAGCATGGGGTTTCGAAGCATTGCCCTTGCCCGTGAAGGCGAGGTTCATGGGAAAGGCATCGGCGGCCTCGATCATGCGGGCGATGTGCCACGGCCCCGGCGTGCAGGTGGTGGCGAAGGTGCCGGTCGCAGGTCCCGTGCCGCCCCCGAGCATCGTGGTGATGCCCGACATGAGCGCCTCCTCGATCTGCTGCGGGCAGATGAAGTGGATGTGGGAGTCGAAGCCGCCGGCGGTGATGATCTTGCCCTCCCCGGCGATGATCTCCGTGCCCGGCCCGATGACGATGTCGACGTTGGGCTGCACGTCCGGATTGCCGGCCTTGCCGATGGCGGCGATCCGCCCGCCCGTGATGCCGATATCGGCTTTCACGATGCCCCAATGGTCGAGGATCACCGCATTGGTGATGACCGTATCGACGGCCCCATGGGCGCGGGCCGCCTGCGACTGCCCCATCCCGTCGCGGATGACCTTGCCGCCGCCGAACTTGACCTCCTCGCCATAGGTGGTGAAGTCCTTCTCCACCTCGATCACCAAGGCCGTGTCCGCGAGGCGGATGCGGTCTCCCGTGGTGGGACCGAACATGTCGGCATAACCGGACCTCGAGAGGGAAGCGGGCTTTCTCGCGTTCGACATCAGAGCGCTCCCATCACGGCCTGACGGAACCCGTGGACCTCGCGCCTCCCGGAGAGCGGAACGAGCGCCACCTCGCGCGTGGCGCCGGGCTCAAAGCGCACCGCCGTGCCGGGCACGATGTCGAGACGCATGCCGCGCGCCTTCTCCCGGTCGAACGATAGGGCCGGATTGGTTTCGAAGAAATGATAGTGGCTGCCGACCTGGATCGGCCGGTCCCCGGTATTGGCGACGGTGATCACGGTGCGCTCGGCGCCCTCGTTGAAGACGATCTCACCATCCTGCGCGGTCACCTCGCCGGGCACGTCCTTCGAGGCTGCGCCCCGGATCGGGTGATGCACGGTCACGAGCTTGGTGCCATCGGGAAAGGTCGCCTCCACCTGGACGTCATGGATCATCTCGGCGACGCCTTCCATGACCTGATCGGCCGTGATCACGTGCGCGCCGGCCTCCATCAGCTCCGCGACGGAGCGCCCGTCACGCGCGCCCTCCACGACCGTGTCGGTGATGAGAGCGATGGCTTCCGGATGATTGAGCCTGACGCCGCGCTCCAGCCGGCGGCGGGCCACCATGGCCGCCATGGCGATCAGGAGCTTGTCTTTTTCACGGGGAGTGAGTTGCATGGTTCGACCCTAGCTGAGCCAGACGCGGGGCAATGGCTCGCCGCGGAAGGCGAGCAGAAACGGGACAGCGGCCCTGCGCAGCGAATCGCTGGTCATGGCGCAGAAGCGGACGACGAGCAGCCCGTTCCAGGCACTCGCCGCCGCCTCGCAGCCGCCGGTGGAGGAGAGGTGGTCGCGCACCTCGTCGAGCCGCGCCTCGGCGTCCGGCGCCACATGGATCATCGTTGCAAGGGCGCGGGCGCCCTTTGCGACGCTGGGCTTCCGGAGGCGGTCGGCGATTGGCCCGTCGAGGCGCAGCGTGTCGGCGTAGACGAGGCGCCCTCCCCGCCGGATGCGCCAGCGATCCTCGAACAGACCGTCCGTGACGTGCTCGTCGCGCGCCTCGCGCCCGAACACGATGGCCTCGAACAGGGTCAGGCGCGCATCCTCGGGCATGTCGGCCGCGAGGCTGCGGCGCAGGCGCGCCTGGTGGAACAGAATGGTTTCCTGCGGCAGCCAATCGAGCCGACCACCGGACCCCACCTTCAGATCGACGGACAGCTCCGCCACCGGCCCGTCCGAGCGGTAGACCTTCTCGGCGGCCGGCGTCGCCACGGTGACGACCGCGCCTGAGCGCGCCTCGACCGCGACGGAAAAATGATCCCCGCAGGCGATGCCTCCCGCCGTGTTGACGAGAACGGCATCGAGCCCGCGCCCCTCGCCCTTCGGGAGCCTGATCCTCATGGATCCGCTCTCCTCGATCCGCATGGGCCGCGTGCGGCCGCCCAGGCCCGCCGCACTGAACGCAACCCGTCCGACGGCACGCTGACGCTGTTGAGAGACCGGCTGGGAACTGCCATCAAATGGCCAAGCGCTGACGTACATCGTCTCCCTCGAGCGCCGAGCGGTCGCCATCCTGCACGATCTCGCCGCGCTCCATCACCACGAACCGGTCGGCCAAGTCGCGCGCGAAGTCGAAATATTGCTCGACCAGGAGGATGGCCATATCCTTCCGTTCGCGCAAGTAGGCAATCGCCCGGCCGATATCCTTGATGATCGACGGCTGGATCCCCTCCGTCGGCTCGTCGAGCACGAGCAGGCGCGGACGGGTGACGAGCGCCCGCCCGATCGCGAGCTGCTGCTGCTGGCCGCCGGAGAGGTCGCCGCCCCGGCGGCCCAGCATGGACTTCAGGACCGGAAAGAGCTCGAAGACCTCGTCGGGAATCCGCTTCTCGCCGCGCCTGAGCGGCGCGAAGCCCGTCTCGAGGTTCTCCTTGACGGTCAGGAGCGGAAAGATCTCCCGGCCCTGCGGCACGTAGGCGATGCCGAGTGCCGCCCGCTCGAACGGCTTCAGGCGCGCGATGTCCCGACCGTCGAACCGGATGCTGCCGCCGGCAATCGGCCGGTGCCCGGCGATGGCGCGCAGGAGCGACGTCTTGCCGACGCCGTTCCGGCCGAGCACGCAGGTGACCTCGCCGACGGACGCGGAGACGGACACACCGCGCAGCGCCTGCGCGGCGCCGTAATACAGGGAGAGGTTCTCCACAGACAGCATCGTCATCGCCCCAGATAGACCTCCACGACACGCTCGTTGGCGCTCACGGCGTCGAGCGTTCCCTCGGCCAGCACCGAGCCCTCGTGCAGGCACGTGACCTTCACGCCGAGATCGCGCACGAAGGTCATGTCGTGCTCGACCACGATGACCGCCTGGGTCCTGGCGATGTCGCGCAGGAGATCGGCCGTGTCGGCGGTCTCCTGATCCGTCATTCCCGCAGCGGGCTCGTCGATCAGGAGGAGCTTGGGCTGCTGCGCCAGCAGCATGCCGATTTCGAGCCACTGCTTCTGTCCATGCGACAATTCTCCGGCCTTGCGGCGGCGATGGGCGGTCAGGCGCACGCGCTCGAGCAACGCATCGATCCGCTCCCGCTCGCGGGCCGTGCGCCGCGACAGCAGGGTCGCCAAGGGAGAGCGGTTATCCTTGAGGGCGAGCAGAATGTTGTCCTCGACGCTGTGCATCTCGAAGACGGTCGGCGTCTGGAACTTGCGGCCGATGCCGAGCTCCGCGATGGCGGCCTCGTCGAGCGCGGTCAGGTCGTGGGAGCCCTCGAACAGGGCCGTGCCCTCGTTCGGGCGCGTCTTGCCGGTGATCACGTCCATCATCGTGGTCTTGCCGGCGCCGTTGGGGCCGATGATGGCCCGCATCTCCGCATGGTCGACGGCAAGCGACAGCGCATTCAGGGCACGAAACCCGTCGAAGGAAACGGACACGTTGTCGAGGTAGAGAAGAGCCGGGGTGACAGGTGCGCTCATGGGTTACTCCGCCGCCTGCGAGACCGGCTCGGACACCGGCCTCGGCTTCAGCCGCTGCCCGGCCTGGGCATAAAGATCCTTGGCGGCGCCGAGTATGCCGCGGGGCATCAGGAGCGTGACGAAGACGAAGAGGCCGCCGAGCGCGAAGAGCCAGAACTCCGGCAGCACGCCCGTGAACCAGGTCTTGCCGGCATTGACCAGGAGAGCGCCGAGGATCGGGCCGGCGAGGGTGCCGCGGCCGCCCACCGCCACCCAGATGACGACCTCGATCGAATTGGCCGGCGCGAACTCGCTCGGGTTGATGATGCCGACCTGCGGCACATAGAGCGCGCCCGCGACGCCCGCCAGCATGGCCGAAAGGGTGAAGACGGCGAGCTTGTAGTGCTCGACCCGGTAGCCGAGGAAGCGGGTACGGCTCTCCGCGTCGCGAACGGCCACCAGAACCTTGCCGAACTTCGAGTTCACCACCCAGCGGCAGATGAGGTACCCGCCGGCGAGCGCCGCAACCGAGAGCACGAACAGGACGACACGCGTCGAAGCGGCCTGGATAGGGAAGCCGAGAATATCCTTGAAGTCGGTCAGCCCATTGTTGCCGCCGAAGCCCATGTCGTTGCGAAAGAACGCGAGCATCAGGGCGAAGGTCATCGCCTGGGTGATGATGGACAGGTAGACGCCCGTCACCCGCGAGCGGAAGGCGAACCAGCCGAACACGAAGGCGAGGATGCCCGGCACGACGAGCACCATGAGAGCCGCGAAGGGGAACCAATCGAAGCCCTGCCAGAACCACGGCAGCTCCTTCCAGTTCAGGAACACCATGAAATCGGGCAGGACCGGATCTGCATAGACGCCGCGCGGCCCGATCTGGCGCATGAGATACATCCCCATGGCATAGCCGCCGAGGGCGAAGAATGCGCCGTGTCCCAGAGAGAGGATGCCGCAGAAGCCCCAGATCAGATCGACCGAGAGGGCGAGCAGCGCGAAGCACACGTACTTGCCGAGCAGCGGCACGAGGTGATCCGACAGGTGGAACGGGGATCCCGGCGCCACCGCGCCGTTCAGCACCGGCACCAGCACGGCGGCGGCGGCCAGCAGGAGGAGGATGACGATGCTCTGACGATCGAGCACGGATTGCTTTGTCATGCTTCGACCGCCCTGCCTTTCAGCGCGAAGAGCCCGCGGGGACGCCTCTGGATGAACAGAATGATCGCAACGAGCAGCACGATCTTGCCGAGCACCGCGCCCGCATAGGGCTCGAGCAGCTTGTTGGCGATGCCGAGCGTCATGGCGCCGACCAGCGTGCCCCAGAGATTGCCGACGCCGCCGAACACGACCACCATGAAACTGTCGATGATGTAGCCCTGCCCGAGATTGGGGCTCACGTTGTCGATCTGCGAGAGCGCCACGCCGGCGATCCCGGCCACGCCGGATCCGAGGCCGAAGGCGAGCGCGTCGATGCGGTTCGTCCGGATCCCCATGGAGCCCGCCATGCGCCGGTTCTGGGTGACCGCCCGGACATAGAGGCCGAGCGACGTGTAGCGCAGGACGAGCAGCAGGGTGGCGAAGACCGCAAAGGCGAAGATCACGATGGCGACGCGGTTATAGGTGAGGCTCAGGCCCCCGATCTCCAGCGCGCCGCTCATCCAGGCGGGCGTTCCGACCTCCCGGTTGGTGGGGCCGAAGATCGTGCGCACCCCCTGCTGCAGGATGAGCGAGATGCCCCAGGTGGCGAGCAGCGTCTCGAGCGCCCGCCCGTAGAGGAAGCGGATGACCGTGCGCTCGATGAGGATGCCGATCAGACCGGCCACGAGGAACGCGAGCGGCAGCGCGATGAAGAGCGATACGCCGAAGAGGCCGGGCGCGTGGGTGCGGATCGCCTCCTGGACCAGGAAGGTCGTGTAGGCGCCGATCATGACCATCTCGCCATGGGCCATGTTGATGACCCCCATGGTGCCGAAGGTGATGGACAGGCCGATGGCCGCGAGCAGCAGAACGGACCCGAGGGAGATCCCGTACCAGACATTCTGCACGGCGTTCCAGAGCGCCAGCCGCGAGCGGATCCCCTCGGCCGCCTTGATGGCGGCCTCCGACACCCCCGCGGGTGTTCCCTCAGGAAGGGAGGAGAGAAGCGCCAGAGCGTCCTGATCGCCACGGGCGCGGAGGGTTTCCACGGCGGCGAGCTTATCGGACGACGAGGCATCCGGCTTTGCCAGGAGGACGGCCGCGCGGGCGCTCTCGAGAGCTCCCTTCACGGCCGCGTCGCTCTCCTGCCCGATGGCCTTCTCGAGGGTCGGCAGTGCGGCCGCATCGCGCGAGCGGAACACAGCGCGGGCCGCGTCGAGGCGTATTCCGGCATCGGGGCTGAGCAGGGTCATGCTGCCGAGCGCGGCTTCGACGGCGCGGCGGACGCGGTTATTGACGCGCACGGGCTTGGCGCCTGCGGGGGCCTCCATGGATCGCCCGGTCGCCGCCTCCACGAATTGACCTGCCGCATCGCGAATATAGACCTGCCCGGCGCCAACCATCAGCCGCCCGTCGCGCAGGGCTTCGACGAGGTTCAGCGCCTGCGCGTGACCGCTCCCGGCAACGGCGCCGATGGCGGCCTCCGTGTCGGCGTAGCTGTCGGCCGCGAACTTGGGCAACGCGTCTTCATAGGGTCCCGCCACGACGGCGGACACCATTCCGATCAGCAGAACGAAGGCCTGCAGAAGGCGGCGCAAGCTGGTCATGCAATCTTCTTCAAACGGAGGACAAGGCGAGGACGGCCGCAACGGCCGCCCTCGTTTTCGTCAGGCGGTCAGGCGCCGCACTTCTTCGTGACGGTGTTGTAGTTGCCGCACTTCAGGTCCTTCCAGTCGGCAATCAGGTCCTTCGAGCCGTCGAGATACTTGGACCAGGCGTCGCCCGGCACGAGCGCGTCGGTCTGCGACACGGTCTCGAACTGCCCATCCTCCTTGATCTCGCCGATCAGCACCGGCTTGGTGATGTGGTGGTTCGGGAGCATCTTGGACGTGCCGCCCGTGAGGTTCGGGACCTCGACGCCGACGATCGCGTCGATCACCTTGTCAGGATCGGTGCTGCCGGCCTTCTCCACTGCCTTGACCCACATGTTGAAGCCGATCACGTGCGCTTCCATCGGGTCGTTGGTGACGCGCTTGTCGTTCTTGGTGAACGCCTTCCATTTCTCGATGAAGGCCTTGTTCTCCGGCGTATCGACCGACTGGAAGTAGTTCCAGGCCGCCAGGTGGCCGACGAGCGGCTTCGTGTCGATGCCGGCGAGTTCCTCCTCGCCGACCGAGAAGGCCACGACCGGAATGTCGGTCGCCTTCACGCCCTGGTTGGCGAGTTCCTTGTAGAACGGCACGTTGGCATCGCCGTTGATCGTGGAGACCACGGCGGTCTTCTTGCCGGCCGAGCCGAACTTCTTGATGTCCGCCACGATGGTCTGCCAGTCGGAATGGCCGAACGGCGTGTAGTTGATCATGATGTCCTCAGCCTTCACGCCTTTGGACTTCAGATAGGATTCGAGAATCTTGTTGGTCGTGCGTGGATAGACGTAGTCGGTTCCGGCGAGTACCCAGCGCTCGACCTTCTCTTCCTTGGCCAGGTAGTCGACTGCGGGAATCGCCTGCTGGTTCGGCGCAGCACCCGTATAGAACACGTTGCGCTCGCTCTCCTCGCCTTCGTACTGCACCGGGTAGAAGAGGATGCTGTTGAGCTCCTTGAACACCGGCAGCACGGACTTGCGCGACACGGATGTCCAGCATCCGAACACCGCCGAGACCTTGTTCTGGCTGATCAATTCGCGCGCCTTCTCGGCGAAGAGCGGCCAGTTGGAGGCCGGATCGACCACGACGGCCTCGAGCTTCTTGCCGAGCAGACCGCCCTTCTTGTTCTGCTCCTCGATGAGCATCAGCATGACGTCCTTCAGCGTCGTCTCGCTGATCGCCATCGTGCCGGACAGGGAATGCAGGACACCGACCTTGATGGTCTCCTGCGCCTGCGCCGTTCCCATCACGGCGCCGGAAACCAGCGCGGCAGAGGCCAGCGCCATGAGGTGTCTGCGGGTCACATTCAACATCGACATAGGTCCTCTCCCTTGGCTGCCCTGTTTCAGGTGCAGCAGCGGGACCTAACGCAAGAACCATGCCAGCAACGATCTCCTCCGGCGGCGCAGAGTGTCGGAGCCTCCGGACGAAGGACGCGGGAAAACCGCGCATGCTTGCTTTGCCCGAAAAAGCGGCACAGGCTTAAGAATAAGGCTGCAACATCATGACAGGGATGACCGTCGAATGGTCGTGTTGAACGAAAAATGGGCTGAACGCGGGTTCAGCCCATTCTCTCAGCGATCCATGTGCGGCTAGGGTCACGCAAGCGCCGCCTGACGTGCCCGTTCGTAGACCTCCTGATACCGCGATGCGGAGCGGTCCCAACCATGCGGCCGCTTCATGGCAGCGCGGCGCATGGCGGTCAGGCGTGGACGCGAGCGGAACGCCTCGAGCCCGCGCTTGATCGCATCCTTGAAGCGGTTCAGCGACGGCTCGCCGAAGAGGAAACCGTTGACGCCATCCTCGATGGTATCGGCAAGGCCGCCGGTCTTATGAGCGATCGGCAGCGAGCCGAAGCGCTGCGCGTACATCTGGCTGAGACCGCAGGGCTCGAACCGCGACGGCATGAGCAGGAAGTCGCTGCCCGCATACATGCGCCGCGCGTCTCCCTCGTCATAGCCGATCTTGACGCCGACCGAGCCGGGATGGCGGTTTGCGAGCGCCTTAAGCTCGGCCTCGAAGCGCGGCTCGCCCTGACCGATGACGGCGATCTGGCCGCCCTGCGACACGATGGTCTCGGCCGCCGAGATGGCAAGATCAACGCCCTTCTGGTGGACCAGCCGGGAGACGACCGCAAAGAGCGGCCCGCTCGACAGGGCGAGTCCGAAATTCTCGCGCACATTGTTGGCGTTGGCGCGCTTGCCCCGGCAGTTCTCGGCCGAGAACGGGCTGACGAGATAGGGATCCGTGCTCGGATCCCAGCTCGCGTCGATGCCGTTGATGATGCCGTCCAGCCTTCCCTGTTCCGCACAAGTCCGCAGCAGCCCGTCGAGACCGCACCCGAATTCCGGCCGGGTGATCTCGTGGGCATAGGTGGAGCTGACCGTCGTGATGTGGGACGAGTAATAGATGCCCGCCTTCAGGAAGGACAGCTTGCCGTAGAACTCGACGCCGTTGATCTGGAAGGCCGCGTCGGGAATGCCGAGATGAGACAGCCGGTTGCGGTCGAAGATGCCCTGATAGGCCAGGTTGTGAATGGTCAGGATCGTCGGGATGTGCTGCCCGCGCCAGGCGAGATAGGCCGATGCGAGTCCCGACGGCCAGTCATTGAGGTGGAGAAGATCGGCGCGCCACAGATGGTCGCCATTGCCGCAGGCGATATCCGCGGCCGCAAGGCCGAGCCGCGCGAAACGGATGTCGTTGTCGCTCCAGTCCGCACCGAAGCCGTCCACGTAAGGCGAGCCGTCACGATCGTAGAGCTCGGGGCAGAGCAGAACGTAAACGGTCAAGCCGTCCTGCGTCGTGCCGCGCCCCAGGCCGCAGGCGGGAATGCCGTAGGAGGCCGGCAGCCGCGCGATTTCCTCGACATGGCCGATCGCCGCCAGAACCTGACGATAGCCCGGGATCAGGATGCGCACGTCGTAGTGATGACGGAGCGCGCGCGGCAAGGCGGCCGACACTTCACCGAGACCGCCTGCCTTGATGTAATCGGCGATTTCGGATGTCACGAAAAGAATGGACTGACGGCGTTTGACCGAAATCGACGGCTGGACGCCGCCCTGCAATTCGGCATGCGCCACCGTCGGGTAAGCCCCACGGGCTTCCAGTTGAAATGATTCCAGCATGTTCGCTCAGGCGGCGCGATCCCCAGCGACCCCCCGCGCCACAGGCAGTCGCGCTGTCTAACTCTCGCACCTGCGAAATGGTTCCGAAGAAATTTCAAAAAATTTCTGGCTAGCCCGATCGGACGGATTTCCCATTCGCTTACTGCATAGCTTGGGGTGCCTGGATGCGAGCTTGGCCGTTTTTTTGCCGGCCCCTGGAACATTGCCTTATCATGCTCGTTCGCAAGTGCTTTCCTCGATGTTTTCCGGAGATCAGATGCGGCGTGTTCACTCCATGCCCTTCGGGGCTGAGATAACCCCCGATGGCGTTCGCTTTGCCCTGTGGGCGCCAACGGCCGGCGATGTGCGTCTCGTTCTCGACGGGTCCGAATTGCCGCTGAGCGCGGACCGGGACGGCTGGTACCGCGTCATATCGCCGGAGGCTCGCCCGGGGAGCCGCTACGGATACAAGATCGACGGCAAGCTCACCGTTCCTGACCCCGCATCCCGCTTTCAGCCCGACGACGTCCACGGGCTCAGCCTCGTCGTCGACCCGCTATCCTTCGAATGGTCGGATTCCGCGTGGACAGGCCGACCCTGGGAGGAAACCGTCCTCTACGAGGTCCATGTGGGCACCGCCACGCCCGAGGGCACCTATGCGGGCCTGATGGCCAAGCTCGAGGGTCTGCGCGACCTCGGTGTCACGGCGATCGAGCTCATGCCGATCGGCGAGTTCCCCGGCCGGCGCAACTGGGGCTATGACGGGGTCCTGCCCTATGCTCCGGACGCGGCCTATGGCAGCCCTGAGGACCTGAAGCGCCTCGTGGAGCGGGCACATGAGCTCGGCCTGATGGTGTTCCTCGACGTGGTCTACAACCATTTCGGGCCGTCCGGGAACTATCTCCACGCCTATGCGAAGACCTTCTTCACCGAACGGCATCCGACCCCCTGGGGCGCCGGCATCAACGTGGACGGCGAAGGCAGCTCCGTGGTCCGCGACTTCTTCTTCCACAACGCGCTCTACTGGCTCGAGGAATTCCACATCGACGGCCTGCGATTCGATGCGGTCCACGCCATTACCGATGATGGGAATCCGCACTTCATCGAGGAGCTGGCGAACCGCATCCGCCGGGCGGTGCCCGGCCGCCATGTCCATCTCGTGCTCGAGAACGAGGCCAACCAGGCGCGCTGGCTCGGCCGAGACGACGAGCTCAAGCCGAGGCTTCACACGGCGCAGTGGGCGGACGACATCCACAATTCCTGGCATGCCCTCCTGACCGGCGAGAACGAGGGATACTACGAGGATTACGCGAACAGGCCGCTCCAGCATCTCGGCCGTGCGCTGGCGGAAGGCTTCGCCTATCAGGGCGATCCCTCGCCTCACAAGGATGGCGTCGTTCGTGGCGAGAAATCGGGCCATCTGCCGCCGAGCGCCTTCGTGGCGTTCCTGCAGAACCACGACCAGGTCGGCAACCGGGCCTTCGGCGAGCGCCTGTCGCACCTGATCCCGCCGGATCGGCTCGCTCTGGCGCAAGGCATCTTCCTTCTCTCGCCTCAGATTCCGCTGCTCTTCATGGGCGAGGAATGGGGAGCCTCGACGCCGTTCCAGTTCTTCGTCGATTTCGAAAGCGAGCCCGATCTGGCAAAGGCCGTCCGGGACGGGCGGCGGGGCGAGTTCAAGCGCTTCAAGGCCTTCACCGATCCGGAGATGTCTCAGAAAATCCCCGATCCCACGGACCGGAGCACCTTCGAGCAATCCCGGATCGACTGGTCGGAGACGGGCCGGTCACCGCACCGGGAGGTTCTGTCCCAGACCCGTCATCTCCTCGATCTGAGGCGGACGGAGATCGTTCCGCTGCTCAAGAGCGAATATGGCGGCTCGGACTACAAGCTGTCGCCGGACAAGACGCTCGACGTGACCTGGACCTTCGCCGGCGGATCCCTTCGCCTTCTCGCGAATTTCGGCGAAGCGCCCGTGAGCGGGACCTTCGAGAACGGGGCGCGCGTGCTCTGGTCCAGTCCGGGTGTCGACCCGGTCGGCACGAACCTGCGACTTCCCCCCTGGTCCGGCATCATCCTGAAAGGACAATCGGCATGAGCAAGCTGGACGCTCTCGTGGAGCGCATGGCCGCCCTTGTCGGTATCTCGCCCGACTACACCGACGCGTTCGGCCAGAGCGTCGAGACGAGCCCGTCGACCCGGCAGGCGCTCCTCGCCGCGCTGGGCCTCGACGTTTGGTCCGAGGCAGGCGCACAGGAGAGCCTGGCCCGGCTGGAACGTTTGAAGCGCGGGCCGGTCCCGGCCGTGGTCACGGTCGATGCGGACAAGGCCGCGACCCTCGCCTTCCGCGCCGCGCCCGGGCCCCTGTCCTGGATCCTGATCGAGGAGGACGGCGCGGTCCATGAAGGGCGGCTTGCCAGGACTGACGCTGCCGTCGACATTCCCGCCCTGCCGATGGGCTACCATCGCTTCCGGCTGGGCGACAGGGAGACGACGATCATCGCGGCCCCGTCCCGATGCTTCGAGCCCGAGGCCCTTCAAGGAGAAGCCCGGCTCTGGGGCGCGGCCGCCCAGATCTATTCCCTGCGCTCGGAGCGGGATTTCGGAATCGGCGACTATGCCGACGTGGCCCTGTTGTCCGAGACTGTCGGCCGCCTCGGCGGGGCGTTCCTCGGCTTGAGCCCCGTTCACGCGCTCTTCGCCTCGGATCGCTCGAAGATTTCGCCCTATTCCCCATCCTCGCGCCTGTTCCTCGAGTCCCTCTATGTCGACCCGACCGCCGTGGAGGGCTTCGTCGAGAGCGGCGCCCAGGGACTTCTGGAAGCCCCCGACCTTCAGGAGCGGCTTGCCCGGCTCAGGCGCGCTCAGCTGATCGACTATGCCGACGTCTGGGCGGTCAAGCGTCCGCTGCTTGAGGCCCTGTGGGCGCATCATCGGACATCGGGCGACCATCTCGCCTTCGAGGCCTTCCGGCGCGCAGGCGGCGAGGCCCTGGAGGCGCACGCCACCTTCGAGGCGCTGTCGGAACATTTCCGGGATCAGGGGCGGTTCTGGATCGGCGATTGGCCGGAGGAATACCGCTCGGTCCATTCCGTGGCGGTCCGGCGTTTCCGCCTGGACCACCCGGACCGGGTGGCGTTCCATGCCTGGCTGCAATGGGTGGCCGACCTCCAGCTCGCGCAGGCGGCCGAGCGGGCCCATGAAGCGGGCCTGCCCATCGGCCTTTACCGGGATCTCGCCGTGGGCGCCGATGGGGGCGGATCCGAGATCTGGGCCGCGCCGGAGCGCTATGCCCCGAAACTCTCCATCGGAGCGCCGCCGGATCCGCTCGGCCCTCAGGGCCAGGATTGGGGTCTGCCGCCCTTCAACCCGCTGACCCTGGAGGAGCAGGGGCTGGCCGCCTTCCGCGATCTCGTGGCGGCCAACATGCGCCATGCGGGCGCAATCCGGATCGACCACGCGTTTCAGCTTCAGCGGCTGTTTCTCATCCCTTCGGGAGCTTCCGCGTCTCAGGGCGCCTATGTGGATTACCCGTTCGAGGCGATGCTCGCGGTCCTGCGCGTGGAGAGCCACCGCGCCCAGTGCCTGGTGATCGCCGAGGATCTCGGCACGGCTCCGGAAGGCTTCTCCGACGCCATCATGGAATCGGGCGTCCTGAGCTACCGGGTGCTGCCCTTCGAACGGGAGGGAGCGGCCTTCAAGGGGCCGGGCGATTATCCCCGCTCGGCGCTCGCCGTCCTCACCACCCACGACCTGCCGACCTTTGCCGGCTGGTGGCGTGGCCTCGACATCGACCTGCGCCAGACGCTGGGCATCTTCGAGCCGGCGCAGGCGGCCGACGAGCGCCTCGCGCGGGCAGCCGACAAGCGGCACCTCGCCGAGGCCCTCGCCCAGGAGGGTCTCCTTGCGTCTGCGCAGGTTCCGGAGACGCCGCCCCTCGAAGAAACAATCCGTTATCTCGGCCGCACGTCGTCGGTATTGACGGGTCTGCAGATCGAAGACGCTTCGGGCGAGCTGAACCAGCCCAACATGCCGGGCATGGATGTGGGCCACCCCAACTGGCGCCGGCGCCTGTCGAACACGATCGAGTCCATCGGCGCGCCCGGCGGCCTGATGCCCCGGCTCGCCGTCGCCCTGTGCGAGGAAGGGCGGGACGTCCGTTCCCGTCGAAACGCCCTCGCCTCGCCGCCGCCGCGGGCAACCTACCGCCTGCAGTTCCACAAGGACTTCACCTTCGACGACGCGGTGAAGATCGTGCCCTATCTGGCCGATCTCGGCATCAGCCACGTCTATTCCTCGCCGATCCAGACCGCAGCCCCGGGATCCACCCACGGATATGACATCGTCGACCATTCGACGATCAACCCGGAACTCGGCGGCGAGGCCGGGTTCCGCCGCCTCTCCGATGCTCTCAAGAAGCACGGCCTCAAGCTCGTCCTCGACATCGTGCCCAACCACATGGGCGTCGGCGGGAAGGACAACGGCTGGTGGCTCTCGGTGCTGGAATGGGGCCGGCTCTCGCCCGTGGCCCGGGCCTTCGACATCGACTGGGAGCGGCCAGGCGCCGACGGCAAGCTCATCGTTCCGTCCCTGGGCGGGCTCTACGGCGAGGTTCTGGAGAAGGGCGAACTGGAGCTGAAGTTCGATGCGGCGCAAGGCTCCTTCAGCGTCTGGCACTGGGAGCACCGCTTTCCGATCTGCCCGACGACCTATCCGGCGATTCTCGACCGCACGCTGGCCATCCTGGACGATCCGGCGAAGGCGGGAGAGTTGCGTCGCATCACGGAGCGCCTGCGGGCGCTGGAGGACGGCGCATCACGCGGTGGCCAAGCCGACCTGCCGGATCAAGGAGAACGGCTGAAGCGCGACCTCGCGCAAGCAGTCGGCACCTCCCCCGGACTGAAGAAGGCCATCGAGAGCGCCGTTGCAGCCCTCAACGGCGTTTCCGGGCACCCTGAGAGTTTCAACGCCCTGCATCGCCTCCTCGAAGCACAGGCCTACCGCCTCTCCTACTGGCGGGTGGCATCGAGCGACATCAACTACCGCCGCTTCTTCGACATCAACACCCTGGCCGGCATCCGGGTCGAGATCCCGGAAATCTTCGAGAAGACGCATGAGCTCATCGTCCGTCTCGTCAACGAGGGTCTCGTCCACGGTCTGCGGATCGACCATATCGACGGCCTCGCCGATCCGGAGGGCTATGCCTGCGCGCTCCAGCGGAAGGTGGGACCTGGCTTCTACGTGGCGGTCGAGAAGATCCTGGAGCCCGGCGAGGAGCTCCGCCCCTGGCCGGTGGCCGGAACGTCGGGTTACGACGTGCTCAACGTGATCGACGGCGTGCTGGTGAATGCGCGGGCGGGTGACTGGTTCGAGCGCCTCTATCGGCGAGCCTCGGGACTTCAGGGCTCCTATGACGACCTGCTGAAACTCGCCAAGGTCGAGATCACCGAGAAGAACTTCGCCAGCGAGCTGGAGGTTCTCGTCTCCGACATCAAGGCGATTGCGGACGCCGACCGGCGCACGCGGGACTATACGGCCTTCTCCCTCCGCCGGGCCCTGATCGAGATCATCGCGGCCTTCCCGGTCTACCGCAGCTATCTCCGCGACGGGGACCCGGCAGCCGCAGACATCGCATTGATCGGCGAGACCATCCGGGCGGCCCAGGAGGCCAGCACCCTGGCGGATCGCAGCGTCCACGCCTTCATCGCCTCCGCCCTCCTCGGCAAGGCGGTGGCGGATCCGGCCGATATCCGGCGATTCCGGCGGCGGTTCCAGCAGCTGACCGGTCCCGTCATGGCCAAGAGCCTGGAAGACACTTTGTTCTACCGCTATGGCCGCCTGATCGCCCTCAATGAAGTCGGCGGCGACCCGGGTCATTTCGGCCTCTCTCCCGACGCCTTCCACCGGGCGAATGCGGACCGCGCCCGCGACTGGCCCCACGCCATGATCGCCACCGCGACCCATGACACGAAGCGCGGCGAGGATGCGCGGGCGCGTCTTCTCGCCCTGTCCGAGATGCCCGAGGAATGGGAGCGGGCTCTCGATCTCTGGCGCGAGGCTGCTGCCCCTCACCTGTCGCAGACGGATGGAGCGACCGCGCCCGACGCGAACGACCAGGTGATCCTGCTCCAGGCCCTGCTCGGCGCATGGCCCCTGGAGCTTCTTGAGAAGCCCGACAGCGAGCCGCTTGCGGCGTTTCGGGAACGTATGGAGGAATACCTCACCAAAGCTCTTCGGGAGGCCAAGCGGCATACGAGCTGGGTGGCTCCGAACGACGCGTATGAAGGGGCGGCCCGCAGGCTCCTCCATGCCGCGCTCGATCCCGCCGCACCCATCCTCGATCGCCTGCGGCCTTTGGGCCGGCGCCTCGCCCTTCTCGGCATGCTGAACGGTCTGTCGCGGACCATCCTGAAGATGACGCTGCCGGGCGTACCCGACATCTATCAGGGGACCGAGTTCTGGGATTTCTCGCTCGTGGATCCGGACAACCGCCGCCCGGTGGACTACGAATCCCGCAGGGCGGCGCTCGCCGCGAACGAGCCCTTGTCCACGCTTCTGAAAACCTGGCCGGACGGGCGGATCAAGCAGCATGTCCTGATGAGGCTGCTTCACGATCGTGCCCAATCTCCCACACTCTACGCCGAGGGCGGCTACCAGCCCCTGTCGACCGAGGGCGAGCAGGACTCTCGCCTCATCGCGTTCGTCAGACAGCAGGGCGAGGCGGCCCTGGTGGTCGTCGTGCCCCGCCTCTGGAGCGAGGTGTTGCGCACGGAAAGCCCGGTCGTCGATCCATCCGTCTGGGGCAACGCGGCAATTTCTCTGCCTCACGGACGGTGGCGCAACATTCTCACAGGAGACGATAGTCTTATCGACGGCGATCGGCATCAGATTGCGTCGCTCATGTCCTCCGTTCCCTTCCTCGTCCTGAAGCGTGAGTGAGGCGGGCGCGGCGCATTAACAAAGATAGCCGCAACCTCGGCGAGAGGACCCCGATGGTTCTGGTCCAAGCCTTGGCGTGCTCCATAATGAGATCTCTCAGCGGATTGCCATGGGACGAGGCCGCTCGTCGGCGGCCACGGGACAGCATATGAAGGGGAACAGCCGAATGGATCAGCACCGCCGTGGATCGCAGAGCGCGCCGACGCGCCCGGCCGAGCCGCCATCGGTTGCGGAGATCGTCAATTCGGGCGATCCTTTCTCGGTTCTCGGCCCACACGAGATTTCTCCGGGCCGGTGGGAAATCCGAGCCATCGTGCCGGATGTCGAGGCCGTGTCGGTTGTGGGCCAGGACGGACAGACCGTTCTCGGCACCATGGAGCGGATGCCGCCGGACGGTCTCCTCGTCGCGTCCTTCAGCGCCTCCGAACGGCCCGACTATCGGCTGCGGATCGAGAAGCAGGGCAACACCGAGATCCGGCACGATCCCTACAGTTTCGGCACCTTCCTGTCGCATGACGACCTCATGGACGTCGGCAATCCGGCGAGCGATGCCGTCTACACGAAACTGGGCGCGCATTTTCTCGATCTCGGCGGCATCCAGGGCTTCCTCTTCACCGTCTGGGCCCCCAACGCCCGCCGGGTCAGCGTCGTGGGCGATTTCAATGCATGGGATGGGCGCTGCCATCCCATGCGCCGCCGCCATGAGGGCGGAATCTGGGAATTGTTCATTCCGGACGTACGACCGGATCAGCGCTACAAGTTCGAGATCATCGGCCTGCACGGCAACCTTCTCGCGCTCAAGGCCGACCCCATCGCGTTTGCCGCGGAGCATCCGCCCGCCACGGCATCCATTCTCAGACACGCACCGACCTTCGACTGGCAGGACGCCGCATGGATGACCGCGCGGTCCGCGCAGAACCACCGCAAGGCCGCGATGTCGATCTACGAGTGTCATCTCGGCTCCTGGGCCCGCGTTCCTGAGGAAGGCAATCGCTATCTCACCTATCGCGAATTGGCCGTGCGGCTCATCCCCTACGTGAAAAATCTCGGTTTCACGCATATCGAGCTTCTGCCGATCACCGAGTATCCCTTCGACGGCTCATGGGGCTACCAGACCATTTCGCTTTACGCGCCCACGAGCCGCTTCGGCACGCCGGAGGACTTTGCAGCGTTCGTGGAGGCGGCGCACGCAGCCGGGATCGGCGTCATTCTCGATTGGGTTCCGGCGCATTTCCCGAACGATCCGCATGGATTGTCCTATTTCGACGGAACACATCTCTACGAACATGCCGACCCCCGGCTGGGATTTCACCAGGACTGGGGCACCTACATCTACAATTTCGAACGCCGGGAGGTGATGAGCTTCCTCGTGGCGAACGCCCGCTTCTGGCTGGAGCGCTACCATCTCGACGGGTTGCGGGTCGACGCGGTCGCGTCGATGCTCTATCTCGACTATTCGCGCAAGCCCGGCGAGTGGATCCCGAACCGCTACGGCGGCAACGAGAATCTCGGCGCCATCGACTTCATCCGCAAGATGAACGAGGTGGCCTACGCCACCTCGCCGGGCGCGATCACCATAGCGGAGGAATCCACCGCCTGGCCGGGCGTTTCACAGCCGACCTACACGGGAGGCCTCGGCTTCGGATTCAAATGGAACATGGGCTGGATGCACGACACCCTTCGCTACATCAGCAAGGACCCCGTCTTCCGCCAATACCACCATCACGACCTCACCTTCGGCCTGCTCTACGCCTTCTCGGAGAACTTCATCCTGCCGCTGAGTCACGATGAAGTCGTCCATGGCAAGGGGTCGCTCATCAGCAAGATGCCGGGCGACCGCTGGCAGAAATTCGCCAATCTGCGCGCCTATTTCGGCTTCATGTGGGGGCACCCCGGCAAGAAGCTCCTGTTCATGGGAGGCGAGTTCGCCCAGGAGCGGGAGTGGAACCACGACGAGAGCCTCGACTGGCATCTCCTTGGTGACTCCTCCCACAAAGGCATGCAGACGCTCATCGGAGATCTGAACGGCGCCTACCGGGCCATTCCCGCCTTGCACGAGCGCGATTGCGAGGCGAAGGGATTCGAGTGGCTCGTGGCGGATGACCGCGACAACAGCGTCATCGCCTGGGCGCGGCGCGGGGACGACGAGAACTCGCTTGCCGTCGTGGTGTCGAACTTCACGCCCGTTCCTCGCGAAGCCTATCGCATCGGCGTCCCTCTGCCGGGCTTCTATCGCGAGGCGGTCAACACGGATGCTGCCCAGTACGGCGGCGCCAATGTGGGCAATCTCGGCGGGGTGGTGGCCGGCGACACGCCGAGCCACGGCCAGCCCTGCTCCCTGACCCTCACGATTCCACCCCTGGCGACGCTCATTCTCGTCCTCGACCAGGATGGATCGGGTGCGAACATATAGTTCCGCTTGCGTGGGACTTAACTCAAGCCTCGCGCGTTGATGAAATGAACGTTTTGCTCCGCTTGGTTTCCGAGATTCCAGATGAACGACAAAGTCGATACCCGTGAGTTCCCGGCCGCTCAGATCGTCGCTCCGAACGTGAGACGCACGTCCCGCGTGCGGGAGGGATTGCCCTACCCGCTCGGAGCCACCTGGGACGGACTGGGCGTCAACTTCGCCATCTTCTCTGCCAATGCCACGAAGGTTGAACTCTGCCTGTTCGATCTGGAAGGCCGCAACGAGTTGGAGCGCATCGAGCTGCCGGAATACACGGACGAGGTCTGGCATGGGTACCTGCCGGATGCGCGGCCGGGAACCACGTATGGCTACCGCGTCTACGGCCCCTACGACCCGAAGGAGGGCCACCGCTTCAACCCGAACAAGCTCCTGCTCGACCCTTATGCCCGGCAGCTCGTCGGCGATCTGGTCTGGAACCCGGCCCTGTTCGGCTACACGATCGGCTCTCCGGATGCGGATCTGTCGTTCGACAAGCGGGACAGCGCGCGCTTCATGCCGAAATGCCGGGTCGTTGAATCGGCCTTCACCTGGGGACGCATGCGCCGGCCCCAGACTCCGTGGGAGCGCACGATCATCTACGAGACCCATCTGCGCGGCTTCACCATGCAGCACCCGGCCGTACCCCGGGAGCTGCGCGGCACCTTCTCGGGCCTCATGCAGCACGAGGTGATCGAGTACATCAGGAGCCTCGGGGTCACAGCCGTCGAGCTGCTCCCCATCCACGCCTTCGTCGACGACAGCTATCTCATCGAGAAGGGATTACGGAATTACTGGGGCTATAATTCCATCGGCTTCTTCGCCCCGCAGCCGCGCTACCTCGCAACGCCTTTCGTGAACGAAGTGAAGGAGATGGTGAGCCATCTCCACGACGCCGGAATCGAGGTGATCCTGGATGTGGTCTACAACCACACGGCTGAAGGAAACGAGCTGGGGCCGACCCTGTCCTTCAAGGGGATCGACAACGCTTCCTATTACCGACTGGCTCCGGACAAGCGCTATTACATCAACGACACCGGCACGGGAAATACGGTCAATCTCAGCCATTCCCGCGTGCTCCAGATGGTGACGGACAGCCTTCGCTACTGGGCCCAGGAGGTGCAGATCGATGGCTTCCGCTTCGATCTTGCGACCATTCTCGGCCGCGAGCCGCACGGCTTCGACGAAGACGGGCGTTTCCTCGATGCATGCCGCCAGGATCCGGCGCTCAGCCAGGTCAAACTGATCGCGGAGCCCTGGGATTGCGGACCGGGCGGCTATCAGGTCGGCCGCTTCTCGCCCGGATGGGCTGAATGGAACGATCGCTACCGCGACACGGTGCGGGCCTATTGGAAGGGCGAGGAAGGCAAGCTGCCGGAACTGGCCTCCCGCCTCACCGCGTCGGCCGACATCTTCAACAAGCGCGGGCGCCGGCCCTGGGCCTCCGTCAACTTCATCACCGCCCATGACGGCTTCACGCTGAACGATCTCGTCTCCTACAACGACAAGCACAACGAAGCGAACGGCGAGGACAACAAGGACGGCCACGATCACAATCTGTCGTTCAACTACGGCGCGGAGGGTCCGACGGACGACCCGACGATCCGCACGCTCCGACTGCGCCAGATGCGCAACATGCTTGCCACCCTGCTCTTCTCGCAGGGCACGCCCATGCTGCTCGCTGGCGACGAGTTTGCCCGCACCCAGCAGGGCAACAACAACGCTTATGCCCAAGACAACGAGATCTCCTGGATCGACTGGGAGGGCATCGACGAAGACGGCATCGAGCTTCTCGAGTTCACCCGCAAGCTCATCCGGCTCCGCCAGGATCTGCCGATCCTGCGCAGGGGACGGTTCCTGTCGGGCGTCTACAACGAGGAGCTCGACGTCAAGGACGTGACATGGCTCACACCTGCCGGGGACGAGATGACCCCTGAGCACTGGCAGGATCCGAATGCCCGCTGCATCAGCATCCTGCTCGACGGCCGCGCCCAGCCGACCGGCATCCGCCGGCGCGGCACGGACGTGACCCTGCTGCTGATCCTCAACGCGCACCATGACGTCGTGAAGTGCACCCTGCCCGAGGTGGTCGGCGGGGAAGCCTGGATGTGCCACATCGACACCAACCAGCCCGACCTGGAGGTTCCGACCGAGTTCAGATTCGGGAAGGAATACACCGTCACCGCTCGTTCCCTGCTGCTCTTCCAGCTCAAGCCGGAAAGGCAGCGCAGGGCGGAGAAGAAGAAGACCACCTGAACGAGCATCGGTGGCTTGACCAGGATGGGCAGCGCTGTCCATGGTATGCGGCTCGCTTGGTGCCGGAGGAGACGCAGCATGGACCGTTTCACGGGAGGTTGCCTGTGCGGCAATGTGCGGATCGTGGCATCGGGACGGCCCTATCGCGTCGGGCTCTGCCACTGTCTCGACTGCCGCAAGCATCATGGGGCCCTCTTCCACGCTTCTGCGATCTTCCCTCAGGAGGCGGTGACAATCGATGGCGCGACGGGGGACTATGCCGGCCGGCATTTCTGCGCCCGCTGCGGCTCGTCCGTATTCGCGCGCAGCGCAGACGAGATCGAGGTGAGCCTGGGCTCCCTGGATGCTCCAGACCAGTTGATGCCGACCTACGAGCTCTGGACCATCCGCCGCGAGTCCTGGCTGCCGCCGTTCCCTCTCCGGAAGCGCTACGACCGCGACCGCGACGCTACAAGCCGTTCCGAAGAATAGCGCATCGTGCGGACCCAGAGGGCCGCGTCAGCGAAAAGTGGATCCGGTTTTCCGCTCTCAACGATGCTCTCATCTAAAGAGAATGCATCGGACCCAAAAGTGGAATCCACTTTTGGGTCCGATGCTCTAACGCCCGCGCCACTCCCGGACAGGATCGAAACGCTCTCCCGTCATGGCCGGCCGGTCATCACACACCGCTCGCCGGCCATCGCGATCTGGTGAGGTGCGGCGTTCCCAACAATCGGGATCACCGGGACCAGCCCGGTGATGACGTGGAGGGTGGTGTGAGCGGGTGATGACGTGGAGTGCTGGTAGAAGCCGGTGCTGCTCTCTCCACACGTCATGGCCGGCCTTGTGCCGGCCATCCCGATGCTGAAAAGCGCCGCGCCTCAAACAATCGAGATCACCGGGACAAGCCCGGTGATGACGACGGGGTGACCATCTGGTCGAGCCAAGACAGGGTTCCGTCCGATGCGCTAGGCCGTCACGACAGGCGCCGTGCCGGATCCACCCTCCTGCGCGGAGGGGAGCTCGTCTCGCCTCAAGGCGCTCCGGCGCACGAGCGATAGAGATTGGCGTATTGCCTCGCCGGACGGTGCCAGCTCACATCGGCCCCCATGCCGTTCATCTGCAGGCGACGCCAGGCATCCTTGTCGCGCCACAGGTGCTTTGCCCGGTCGAAGGCATCGAGCGCCGCGCCGAGAGTCACGGGCCCGAACTGGAATCCCGTTGCCGCCCCGGTGGCGATGGCCATCTCGTTCGCGTCGATGATGGTATCGGCCAGCCCTCCCACCCGTGAGACGATCGGGATGCTGCCGTAGCGCATGGCGCAGAGCTGGGTCAGGCCGCAGGGCTCGAAGCGCGATGGGACGAGAAGCGCATCGCTTCCTCCCTGGATCTGGTGGGCCAGCGCCTCGTCATAGCCGACGAAGCAGCCCACCTGGCCGGGATAGACGATGCGCGCCGTCTGAAAGCTGTCTTCGAGAGCTTTGTCTCCTGCGCCGAGCAGAGCCAGTTGCGCGCCGTCCGCGAGCAGGCGGGACAGACCGGTGAGCACGAGATCGAGCCCCTTCTGCTCCGACAGCCGGCTGACGACGCCGAACAGAAGAGCATCCGGATCGGGCGCGAGCCCAAGGCGCTCCTGCAGCGCCTTCTTGTTGGCCGCTCGCGCGTCGAGGCTGTCGCGGCCGTACGATTGCGCCAAGTGCGCGTCCGTCGAGGGATCCCATACCTTGTCGTCAATGCCGTTGAGAATGCCCGACACCACGTTCGAGCGCGCGCGCAGCAATCCGTCCAGCGCCATCCCGCCTTCGGGCGTCTGGATCTCCTTGGCATAGGTCGGCGACACGGTCGTGATGCGGTCCGCAAGCTGCAGGCCCGCCTTCAGAAACCCGATCTGCCCGTAATACTCGACCCCATCCACCGTGAAGACGCTGGTGGGCAGGCCGAGCTCGAACAGGAGATCGGCCGGGAAGATACCCTGGAAGGCGATGTTGTGAATGGTGATGATCGTGCCCGGACGCGGGCTGTCGCTGAGGCTCAGATAGACCGGCACGAGGCCCGCCTGCCAGTCGTGAGCGTGAATGACGTCGGGGACGAAACCCGGGGTCAGCCCCTGGCCGATATCGGCGGCGGCCCGTCCGAGCGCCGCGAAGCGCCGGGCATTGTCGGGCCAGTCGCGGCCGTTCGGAGCAAGATAGGGAGAGCCCGGGCGTTCGAAGAGATGAGGCGCGTCGATGACGAAAAGCTCGAGGCCGGCTGCCTTGCCGGAGAGAAGTCGAGCCGCTCCGCCGAAGAAGCCAGGATATTGGTGCAGGACCTCTTGACGTTCCAGCGCCGCCAGAACCGAGGGATAGCCGGGCACGAGCGTGACCACCGTCACGCCCTCCTCGGCCAGCGCGGACGGAAGCGCTCCGGCCACATCGGCCAGGCCGCCTGTCTTGATGATGGGAAAGACCTCCGACGTGACCGACAGAACGCTCAGAGGCTTCATCCGGCCAGTCTCTCGATCATCGGCTTGGTGATGAGGCAGATGCCCTTTTCGGTGCGGCGGAACCGTTGCGCATCCTGTTCGGGATCCTCACCGACCACCAGTCCATCGGGGATGCGCACGCCGCGATCGACGACCACGTTCCTCAACCGCGCTCCGCGGCCGATTTCGACATAGGGCAGCAGGACGGCGCCCTCGACGTCGGCATGGGAATGCAGGTGCACGGCCGTGAAGACGAGCGACCGGCGCAGGGCCGCGCCGGAGACGATGCAGCCGCTCGACACCAGGGAGTTGATGGCGTGCCCGCGCCGGCCTTCCTCGTCATGAACGAATTTGGCCGGCGGCCATGTCTCGGAAAAGGTCGAGATCGGCCAGTCGCGGTCATAGAGGTCGAGCGACGGAACGATGGCGGTGAGGTCGATATTGGCCTCCCAATAGGCATCGACCGTGCCTACATCGCGCCAATAGGCCTCCGCATCGCTGCCGCCGGCCTCCGCACCCGAGCGGACGCACGAGGTCGTGAAGCGGTGCGCCACCGCCTTTCCGTGCTCGACCAGATAGGGGATGATGTCCTTGCCGAAGTCCCGGTTCGAACCTGGCGTCGACGCGTCGCGCCGCAGCTGCTCGAAGAGGAAGCGGGTGTTGAAAACGTAGATGCCCATGCTGGCCAGCGCCATGTCGGGCTTGTCCGGCATGCCCGGAGGGTCGGCCGGCTTCTCGAGGAACGAGATGATGCGGTCGGTCTCGTCGATGGCCATCACGCCGAAGCCGACGGCTTCCATGCGCGGCACCTCGAGACATCCGACGGTTACATCGGCTCCCGAGTCCACATGCTGCCGAAGCATGATCTCGTAGTCCATCTTGTAGACGTGATCGCCTGCCAGAATGATGATGTACTCGGGGTCGATGCTCGAGATGATGTCGATGTTCTGATACACCGCATCGGCCGTGCCCTCGTACCACATCGTCTCGGATACGCGCTGGCTCGCCGGCAGGATGTCGAAGCTCTCGTTCCGCTCCGCACGGAAGTAATTCCAGCCCCGCTGGAGATGGCGGATCAGGCTGTGCGCCTTGTACTGCGTCGCCACCCCGATGCGCCTGATGCCGGAATTCAAAGCATTCGACAGGGCGAAATCGATGATCCGCGTATTGCCGCCGAAATAGACGGCGGGCTTCGCGCGGATGTCGGTCAGCTCCATCAACCGACTGCCGCGTCCGCCGGCGAGAACATACGCCATTGCATGGCGGGAGAGAGGTGCGTGGGAAACGCTGGAATTCGGCAAGACCGGGTCCTCACATCAAAGGCAGCCACCTGCCCCGCTCTGTAGACGCTGAAACCGGCCGCGAGTTCTCGCTGATCTGTTCCGGATTCAGTTTTGCACTTGCCCCTTGAGCCTCCGGCCGCACGGGTCGGAGGCTCGTGTCACGACTTGCGTCAGGAGACCCGGGTCGTGCGCCGACGCTTCGGCGCTGCCACGGGGGTCTCGCTGGCTTCTGCACTCCCCTCCGCGACGGGAACGGCGGCCGGGCTGCGTCTCTTGCGGGTTTTCGGGGCGACCGGGCTCGAAAGCTCTTCGTCCGCCGTCATGCTCGTCATGCCCAAGGGGGCAGGATCGATGATCGGCGCCTTCGTGGCGTTCCCCTCGTCGCCCTCGCCGAGAACCTCCCGTTCCGCCTGATACCAGTATTCGTCCGCGCGGCCATGGATGCTCCCATGCCGCATCCAGAGCTCATAGGCCCGCTCGCGGATTCTTTCTTCGGTCTGCTTGTCCATGATTGCCCTTCAACCTGATGCCGTGCCTCGCCCCAAGGACGCGCCGAGCCGACCGGCCTCGCCGGTCGTCACAAGGTTACGCGTCCATCGGATATGAACTGTGTAAATTATTAGGCGGTTCCCGCGAATAGCAACGGCTGCATACCGAATCTGCGGCAAATGTCTGCCTGGAGTCGAACCATCGCCGAGGAAGCTTTCAGCGCTCCTCTCGGATAGGCGCCGGAGACTTGAAGGTGAAGACCCTATAGCCGTACCAGATCGCCAGCCCGGCCACGACCACGTTCGAGACCGGGTTGAGCCATTCCGAGACGCGCTCGTACTGGCTCTCCAGCAGATAGCCCGCGCCGGCCAGCAGCAGAGTCCAGAGGGCCGTTCCGAGGGAACTCCACAAAAGGAAGGTCGGGACCGGAACGCAGTTCACGCCGGCGGGAACGGAGATGAGCGACCGGATGGCGGGAATGAGGCGTCCCACGAAAAGCGCCACGCCCTGATGACGGGCGAAGAAGGCCCGGGCCTGCTCCAGCTCGTCGGGATGCATCGTGAGCCAGCGGCCGTGCCGGGCCGCGAACCGCTTCAGGCGCTTCGGACCGATCCAGCGCCCGATCAGAAACCAGAAATAGGCGCCTGCGAGAGACCCGGCCGTCCCGGAGGCGACAACGCCGGCGAAGCTGAGCGTACCCTTGGCGGCGGAAAAGCCCGCCAGAGGCATGATCACCTCCGACGGGATCGGAGGGAACACGTTCTCCAGCAGCATGAGGACCGCGATGCCGACATAACCGGCCTTATCGATGAGGCTGACAATCCAATCGAACACCGGGCTTCACCATCGTCCCAAGGCGGAGTTGCCGGCTCTATATGGCCCTAGAGCATCGGACGTGAAAAGTGGGTCCACTTTTGGGATCCATCCGATGCTTTCTTCTTGAATGAGAGCATCGGTCAGAACGGACCCAGCGGGCCGCGCCAGCGAAAACCGGATCCACTTTTCGCTGACGCGGCCCTCTGGGTCCGTCCGATGCTCTAGGCGCACGCCCGATCCACAGGGACAGGGCTCGAATCCGGCTCGGCCCCCCTCCCGGAACCTTGGCTTCAGTCCTGAGTTGGCAGAATATTCCGTTCGAGAACGTGGCTGACGTGCAACTTTTGGAAGAATCGACAGGAGCGCAGGCCATCGCCCAGGGCCATGGGTCCGCACGCGGATCAGCGGGCCCGATTCTGCGTCCGGGCCACAACTGCTGGCGCGTGGCTCAGGCCGACCGGGCCAGCGTGCTGGTCGACGGAGCACCCTATTTCGCGCATCTCGAAGCCGCCTTGCGCCGGGCCCAGCGATCGATCCTCATCATCGGCTGGGATTTCGACGGCAGCATCCGGCTGCGTCCGGACGCGAGCATCGAGGAATCGCCTCCGCTCGGTCCCCTGCTGCGCTCGCTCGTGGAGGACAATCCCGATCTCGTTGTCCGCATTCTCGTGTGGAGCGTCGCCGTCGTGCATGCCCCCGGCGCACCCGGGCCGCTGATCTTCGGCGCCGACTGGCAGAACCACCCGCGCCTGCAACTCAAGCTCGACACGCATCATCCGCTCTACGCGGCCCATCACCAGAAGATCGTCTGCATCGACGACGCGCTGGCTTTCGTGGGCGGCATGGATCTGACCGTCGAACGCTGGGATACCCACCACCATGCCTGTGACGATCCGATCCGGCTGAAGGATGACGGGACCATCTACGAGCCCGTTCACGATCTTCAGATGCTGGTCGACGGCGACGCCGGGCGGGCGATCGCCGAGGTCGGTTACGGACGCTGGAAATTCGCCACCGGTGAAGAGCTGGGCCCTGCAGCCGCCGGACCCGCCCCCTGGCCACCCGGCCTGGAACCCGACTTCCGCCAGGTGCCGATCGCCATTGCCCGAACCTACCCGGCCTGGGGAGAGCAGCCTGCGGCCCATGAGGCGGCCGCCCTGACCCTCGATGCCCTCGCGGCGGCACGCAGGACCATCTACATCGAAGCCCAGTACATGACGGCACCTGCCGTAGGCGACGTCCTGGAGCGGCACCTCGCCGATCCCGACGGCCCCGAGATCATCGTCATCCAGACCCACGAATCGCACGGCTGGGCCGAGGAACTGGTCATGGGCACCAATCGGGACCGGCTGATCCGCCGCCTGCGCAAGTGCGATCATTACGGCCGCCTGCGGGTCTATTACCCGGTCATTCCCAACGACCAGGGTGGAGAATGCCAGGTCCTGATCCATTCCAAGCTCATCATCGTCGACGACGTGTTCCTGCGCATCGGGTCTTCGAACCTCAACAACCGCTCGATCGGTCTCGACAGCGAGTGCGACGTGGCGATCGAGGCCACTGCCGAGGAAATGCGCCGGACCATCGCGCGGCTCCGGGACCGTCTGCTGGCGGAGCACCTGGACATCAGCCCGGGAACGTTCAGGAAAACCGTGGACCTCGCGAACGGATCCGTCCTCGCGGCCATCGAGACGCTCAACACCGGCCCGCGCGGTCTTCGGGCGTTCGGCGCGATGTCGGACGACGGCCCCGACGTGCCGGCCGCCGGGACGGGGCTCCTCGATCCTCTCGAGCCCTTCGAGCCTCTCTCCCTGTTCCGCCGCCGGAGGGAGTAGCCGTCAGGCCTTCGCCTCGACCTCTGCACCCGGCGCGTAGGCGGTATCGCTGCGGCGATGGACCAGTTCCGTCACGGCGAACAGAGCGATCCCCAGGATCAGCGGCACCAGGAAGTAGACGAACCGGAACACCAGGAGCGGCCCGATCAGATCGGTCTGCGGCAGCAGATACATGACCACGCTCTCGATCACCCCCAGGCCACCGGGCACATGGCTGACGAGGGCCGTGGCGTTGGCGATCACGTAGACGGACGCCACACCCAGGTAAGCCACCTCGGCGACGGCCGCGAGCGCCTGATGAAGGCAGGCCGCCACGAAAGCGAAATTGATGGAGCCGACCAGGACCTGCGCGACGGCAAGCTTCAACGGCGGCATTTCGAGGGTCCATCGCCTGATCCTCAAAGGCCTCCGGACGAAGGCGGACAGGATCAGGTAGAGAGCGGGCAGCGCAAGGCAGCCGACTCCCAGCGCCAGGACGACCGGCCGCGAGAGACCGGTGATCTCCACCGCCAGGCCGGAACGCAACAGGAGCGCGCCGCCGCCGAGGACCAGGAGGCCGAGCCCGACCGTGACGCCGCAGAAGACGATCACCTTGGCGACCTCGGCGGTCTTCAAGCCCCAGCGGGTATAGAAACGGTAGCGGACCGCGCCGCTGCTCAACGCGGCCAGGCCGATGTTATGGCCGAGGGACAGGGCCGTGAACGAGGCCAGGGCGGCTTTCGGATAGGGCAGCGGCCGCTTCACGTAATGCAGAGCCAGATAGTCGAAGAATGTCAGGCACAGGTAGCTCGCGGCGGCGAAGCCGAAAGCGCCCAGAAGCCTGGGTCCGGGAACGGACGCCACGGCGGCCGTGAGCTGGTCCAGGCCGTAGCGGCTGAGCGTGCGGTAGAGCAGAAAAGCTGCAAGGCAGACGGCCGCCGCAGCGATCACGTATTTCCAGTACCGCATCCACTCTCCTTGCTTCCATCCATCCGGCCCGCAGGCAACCACTGAGGTCCATGGAACTCAACGCCGTGGCGAGCCTGGCGATCCGTCGCAGCCGCCCCGGGCCGTCTATTCCTGTGCATGGGCGAAACCGGGCTTGTTGACCTGCCCATGAGCGACCTGGAATTCGACCAGGAGGGGCAGGTGATCCGAGGCCACGCGGGCGAGCGGGGTCCGCACCGTTTCGACCCGCAAGACGCGGATCGAGCGGCTCACGAAAACATGGTCGATGCGCAGGAACGGCAGGCGGGACGGGAAGGTTGCCCTGGGCTTCGCGAGCCGGGCCTGCGCGTCCCAGAGTTGCGAAGCCAGCCGCAGGTAGGCCCGCGAGCGAGGCGTCGCGTTGAGGTCGCCCACCAGGATCACCGGCTCTCGGCAGGCCCGATGCCCGAGCCAACGGGGGCCCAGGAGAGCCTCGATCTGGGCAAGCCGCTCGTGCCGGCGCAGGCCCAGATGGGTGTTGATCACCTGGACCCCGGCGCCGCCGATCTGGACCTCCGCCCAAAGGGCACCCCGCGGCTCCAGCCCCGGCTTGCCCGCCCAGCCGGGCAGCGCCTCCGCCTTCACCAGATGCGACGGCCTGTGGGTCAGGATGGCGTTGCCGTATTCCTCCTCGAGAACTTTCAGGCTGGCGTGGAAATGCACCTGCATTCCGAGAGCCCTGGCGATCGCCAGGGCCTGATCGATCCCGCCGGTCCGGGCGCGCCCCACGTCGAGTTCCTGAAGCGCCACGACGTCCGGCTCATAGGCTGCAATCACATCGGCGATCCGCGCCGGGGAAAGCCGACCGTCCGTGCCGAGACAGCGGTGCACGTTGTAGGTCAGGATTCGCGGCACGTGGCCCCCTCTCGTCATCCACCCCGTGAAAGCGGCCGCTTCGGGAGGTCGATCAAACCGGTTTGAGGCCAAACACACACCAGGGCGGCTTGGATCCCCGCCAAGCCTGACAATTTACTCGGGGCTTTGCTCGCTCTTCCGGGACTTCGGACGAAGGGTCAGGAGTGCCGCCGCCAGGGTCACGGCGGAAATCCACCAGCCCTGCCATGCGCCGTGGCTGACCAGCGCGATCGCGCTCGCCGACATGAGGGTCATCAATCCGACCCGACGGATATCGTCCGGTGCTTTGGCAAGACACCCCATCACCCAGAGGATGAGCAAGCTCACCCAGAGAGCGCCAACCGCCCCGAGTTCGACCCATACCTGAAGGAAAGCATTGTGGGGATGGCCGACTTTCAGCATCTCACGATAAGCAGGATCGATGTCAGCCGCGACCGGATGATGGTCCATATGCGGCGACGATGCGAAGCCCGTGCCGAGGATCGGATAACGACGGGCAACGTCGCTGAAGGCTTGCCAGAGCGCGATGCGCTCCCGCGTGTGGGCCCCCTTGGTCGCCTCGACCACGCTGTCGGGCATGGATCTGACAACGATGCTGCCGAAAAACGGCTGCACCCACACGAGGCAGAGGAGCGCGACCGTCAGGAAGCGCCTCACCCAGGCGAAGGGGGCATAGCTGAGCGCGAGGGTCCCGACCGCAGCCAGCAGCCCGAGCTTCGCGGCCTCGCTGTCGGAAATGAGGATGGTCGGGACCGTTGTCAGCAATAGCGCCAGACAAAGCGTCCGCCGCTTGCGCAACCCGAGCACGGCGATCACGGGCCCAAGCAGCAGAAACAGCGTCACGGTTGGTCTGTTGTGAATGAAGGTCCCTACGCGGTCGCGCAGGACATGCCGCAACGGGAAGTGGAGCAGGAGCTCCGCGGCGATCAGCGCCGCCGCGATCATCAGTGCCATGGCCAAGGCTCCGGCCAGCCATCGAGGCGGGGGCGCCGCGCGCCAGCTGAGGATCAGGATCGCGCTCGATGCGGCCGGAAGGACGGCCTCGCCCCAGGAAAAAAGCCCCACGGCCGGCTTCATGGCCCAGCCGAGCGTGACCAATGGATAGGCGATCCCGCAGAGGAGAAGGACGAGGACGCCTTTTCGCGGGATTCGCATGGCCCCCCGATGCGGAGCCACAGCGCCGGTGATCAATCGCGCGACGAGGATGAAAAGAGCCGCACTGGTGAGAAGCAGAGGAGACGACCGGTTGGCGGCCACCATGGCGACCGGCAGACTGACGATCAGACCGTGCCCAATATTGTCGAGATGAAGAGCAAGGCGACGGTTTCGTTCTGTAGATCGCCTCCTGTCATTCATCTCAGCGGTCGCAAGACTTGTCACATCGTCCGCATGTTCTTGCCTATAGGCAGGTCTATATTCAGCAAACATGCGAATTCTCTTAATCTCGCCACTTCGATTTGACAATTCGATCGCCGCGGGTTCTGCAACCTGATCCTGAGCAGTCACATCGACAATCGATATGCAACACCATATCCAGTCCGAACAGGGGCGACGCTCCCGGGCCGGCTGAATCACGCAATGCCCACCCGACCCTTGCCGGGGCGGAACACCATGACGGCGCAGAACCACGATAGCCGATGGGTCAGCTTCGCGGCAATGGATCGCTGCTTCAGCAGGATGGGACCCAGGCATGCACCGAGAGGACGACATCTCATCGGCGCACGGCGGGACAACCGAGGGCCCTTCGGCGCGATTGACTGGGTTTGGGAGAAGGCCGAAGCCAGGATGACAAGCCCCGTGCCGCAATGGAACGGGAGCCGTGCGTACATCCGGCAACGGCTCCCGTCTCCTTGACCGGCTGGCGCTGCAACCGGATTGAGTCATCATACTCCAGGCCTGTTCCGGGGGGACGGGGCATAGGAGGTATGAGGCTCCCCCGGTCGAGGATCCTCTCTGGCAGGCATGGGCTCAATGCACGGAAGGGGATTTCCGCGACCGCTGAGGCGGAGTATGGCATGCCGGCGCAAGGCCAAATGGAGCTGACATGTCCGAAATGTTCTCTCTTCAGAAAGACAAGATCCGCGTTCTCTTGCTCGAGGGGGTGAACGACAGCGCTGTCGAGCTGATCAAGGGCGCCGGCTACACGAACCTGACCTATCTCAAGACGGCTCTCGACGAAGATCAACTGATCGAAGCGCTGCAGGGCGTCCATCTTCTGGGCATCCGCTCCAGGACGCAGCTGACGCGGAAGGTCTTCGAGGCCGCGAACCGGCTGATCGCCGTGGGCTGCTTCAGCGTCGGCACGAACCAGGTCGACCTGGAAGCGGCCCGCCACGCCGGCATTCCGGTCTTCAACGCCCCCTTCTCCAATACCCGGAGCGTCGCCGAACTGGTGATCGGCGAAATCGTCATGCTGCTGCGGCGCACCTTCCCCAAATCGACCGCCGCTCATGCCGGGCAATGGGACAAGTCAGCGGTCGACAGCCACGAGGTCCGCGGCAAGACGCTCGGCATCGTGGGCTACGGCAATATCGGTTCGCAATTGTCCTACCTGGCCGAGGCGATGGGGATGCGGGTGATCTTCTTCGATCAGACCGACAAGCTGCGCCACGGGAACACCGAGCCGGCCGACAGCCTGAACGCGCTGCTGAGCCAGAGCGACGTGGTGAGCCTTCACGTTCCGGAGACGCCGGCCACGCACGGCATGATCGGACGAGCCGAGATCGCCGCCATGAAGAAGGGCGCCTATCTCATCAACAACAGCCGCGGCACCGTGGTCGATCTCGATGCACTCGCGGAGGCTGTGAGAAGCGGACACCTCCGCGGCGCGGCCGTTGACGTCTTTCCGGTCGAGCCGGCCTCCAACAAGGAGGCGTTCGTCACTCCCCTCCAGGGGGTCCCCAACGTTATTCTGACACCCCATATCGGCGGATCGACGGAAGAAGCGCAGGAGCGGATCGGCGCCGAGGTCGCGAAGAAGCTCGTTGAATATTCGGACGTCGGCACGACGGTCGGGGCCGTCAACTTCCCGCAGGTCCAGCTCCCGTCCCGCGCAGCCGGCACGCGCTACATCCATGTGCATCGCAACGTGCCGGGCATCCTCGGCCGCCTCAACAACGCGTTCTCGCAACGCGGCCTCAACATCACGGGCCAGCACCTGCAGACCGATGGCGAGATCGGATATGTCGTGATCGAAGCGGAAGGCTTGCCGGAGCAGAGCCGGGAGACTCTGGACGAGATCCGCGCCCTCGACGGGACCATTCGGGCGCGGCTGCTCTATGCAAGGGGATAACCTGTCCCGCGCGTGCGAGAGCTTCCTGAAGCATTTCCCCGGAAGTCATGTTACCGTCGGGCGCCTTTCTCTCGAGGAGGCTGCGTGCAGGTTGGCGGGAGCAGACGTGGGATCGTGATTGCCGATGTTCAGGTGAGGGTGCGTCGATTCGTGCGACTGGCGATGTCCGGGTTCACCCGCGCGACAGGTCTGCCCAGGATCACTGCGGACGAGTCGGAGGCTGTGCCCCATCCGTCCCCATCCCTGACAATCACCCCTCCGTCGGAGGGAACGGATCGGCTGTCAGCCGCGCTGCACGCCGTCAGCGAGTCGCTCCGGCACCAGGTCGCCGCAGACTTTCAGCCGCCTCCTCTCACCAAAATCGAAGAATTGGGACGCCTATCCGACATGAACGCTTCAGTGGATACCCTGGCCGAACAGATGCTGACCCTGGTGGAGATCGTCTCGGCTCAGGAAAGGGACATCAAGGCCCTCAAGGAGCAATGCCGCCGCCTCGAAGAGCACGATCAGGCCATCGCCGTCGCCTTCTCGACCTTTTTCCACGTTCTCTCGGCAGGCCGCGTCGCCAAGCTGAGCGAGATCGCCCACATTCTCAACAACATCATCAGGATCGCCGAACAGGAGGGCCGCCCGCCCGCATCCGTCAAGTTTCTGCAGGATCTCGCCGGCATGCTTCCGGACGACCAACGCTGAGACAGGCGGCAGCTGCCCGGAAGGCGCAGGATCTCCCCGGCGCCATGCTTAACCGTTCATTAACCATGCTCCTTCACGGTGAGCAAAGCCGCAGTGGAATTGGAGCGTGCACTGGCCTGAGTCTTTAACTCGCGGACACGGCGCATCCATGTCCCGGGCGCAGACGTGAAGGAAGCTGTTGATGTCGACGGACAGGGTCGGGGCTGCCGTAGAAACCGCCATCGCCGAACACGTCGCGAACGCATTCCGGCGCACGGCCAGGAACGACAAGGCCGCCTCGCTCACCTCCCTCGTCCGCACTCGGATCACGGACCGACTTCCTCATGACGGGATCAAGACCGAGCAGGATAATCACCCGCCTGCACTCGTGGCCTTCTATCGGCGCATCGCCGCAGCCTTAGTGGCAGCCGAACGTGAGCCTGAAACGGCGGAACGAGACCCGCACCTGACGCAGATCAAGGGCTCTCTCGAAACCCTTCGCAGCACCCTTCCCTCGATGGCGCAAAGGGCCAGGCTCGACCACGCGAGAGGTCAGCTTCTGATCGAGCGGCAGCACTTGCTCATGAAGAACGAGTTGACGGAAGGCTTCGGGCGGATCGAGGTCTGGATTCTCTCAGTCGCGTTCCTCGCGCTGGTTCTCCTCAACGCGGTCGGGCTTCTCTGGGCCCTGCCCTTTCTGGGACTGAGTATCGGAAGAGCCTGGTACCTCGACGGGCAATGCAAGCGCCGGCTCAGGAAGATCGTCGAGATCGACGCCCTGATCGATCGCATCGGGCTGGCCGGCTGATCGCCCCTCGCAGCCTCTATCGCTGCCGCAGAACGGCCGACGCCATCACGATGTCCTGAACGGCCAGTCCGGAGAATGTCGAAACCGTAATCTGATCTAGAGCATCGGACGGACCCAGAGGGCCGCGTCAGCGAAAAGTGGATCCGGTTTTCACTAGCGTGGCCCTTCGGGTCGCTGGCGCGGCCCGCTGGGTCCGTTCTGACCGATGCTCTCATTCGAGAAGAAAGCATCGGATGGATCCCAAAAGTGCAAGTCCACTTTTCACGTCCGATGCTTTAGCATCGCGCGTCCCTGCGCCGTGCCCATGACGATCTCGCCGATTTCGAGCACTCTGCTCAGGACGGCATCGGGATCGTATGCCCGTCCCAGCTCGCCCCGCGATCCGGCCTGGCGCCTGCTGTCCGTCACGACGATATCGGCCTTAACCTCGCCCTGCTCTTCCAGCCCTACGCGGACGTCGTGCTCCACGATCTCGTGACCGAGACCGTGGTGCATCTCTCCAATCCGTTTTCCAAGCGGGAGCTCGGCGAGCCGTCGCTTCTGCACGAGATCGATTTCAAGCCGTCCGACATCATCATCGGGCCTTATGAGAAAGTGAACTGGGACGGCCGCCGCATCAAATCCGTCAGTGCCGTCCTGCGCACGAACGGCAAGTCCATCGGTATCCTGTGCATCAATGTGGACGTCTCGCACTTTCATGCGGTCATGCAGACGCTGAATGCGCTCGTCGCCGTGCCGCAATCGCCCGGGAAGCCCGCCTCCCTGTTCAAGGAGGACTGGCATGACCGGATCAACGAGTATATCCAGTCATGGACCCGCGCACGCGGTCTCGCCGTCACCGAGATGAGCCGCGCACAGAAGCAGCAGCTCGTCGCGGATCCGGCCGGCGATGGAGCGTTCGGCGGACGCAATGCGACCGTCTACAACCATCTCAAGAGGGATCAGGCCCGAGGCGGAAGGAGCGCGTCGCGGATGGCCTGCCAGCTCTCCCTGTCCGGCGCGCTGATGAGACCGCCGCTGCGAGTCACGGGGCGGTAAGGCGAACCGTCGAAATGCGCCGTGTAGCCGCCGGCCTCGCGATGGATCAGCCATCCGGCCGCATGATCCCACGGCATCACGCTGGACGAGAACGAGAAGTGAAGGTAGCCGGCCGCAATCTGGCGGTAGGTGTGGGCCGCACACCGGAGATCGGCCGCCATCGCGACCTTCGGCAGGCTCCCCGTTACCGTGGGGCGAAGGTCTTCGGGCAGATAACGCCACGAGACGTTGCCCGCCATCTGTGACAAGGGCACTGGCGCGGCAACCTGAAGCGGGCTGCTGCTGCCGTCCGGGCGCTGAATCCACGCTCCTTCGCCGCGAACCGCCATGGACCAGTCGTCAGAGATCGGATCGAGGATCACGCCACCGACAATCTCGCCTTTCATGACCGCCGCCGCCATCACGCCGAAGAGCGGCAGGCCGGAGGCGAAATTCAAGGTGCCGTCGACGGGATCGAGAATGAACGCGAGGTCGGCGTTGCCGAGACCATCGAGCAGGCTCGCGTCGCGGCTCACTCCCTCCTCGCCGATGACCAGAGCTCCCGGGAAGCGGCGCAGGAGCTCGGCTTCGATGACGCGCTCGGCGGCCTCGTCGGCATCCGTCACGAGGTCGAGCTGGGAGGATTTGGTCCGGATGGAATCAGCCGACAGGTTTCGGAACCGCGGCAGGATCTCGGCCTGAGCCGTCGTCCTGAGGATGTGCGCGACGTCGAGTGCATCGGCTCGGGTGAAGGTCATGGGCATCCGGTCTCCCTCTTGTTTCTCGGCAACCTGTCAGATCATCTCGAGTGGGCGCTTGCGCCGGGGCGGAGGAAATTCTGCGTCGATGGCTTCAAGATCCTCCGGACTGAGCCGGATCTCAAGCGCTCGATGATTGTCCCGCACATGATCGGCACGGGACGCCTTGGGGACCGCGATCACGTTCGGCTTTTGCAGAAGCCAGGCCAAGGCGATCTGGAACGGGCTTGCGCCGTAAGATTGCCCGATCGCCTGCAAAGCGCCCCCGCGAGGGAGCCTGCCCTGCTCGACCGGACTGTAGGCCATGAGCGGCATGCGGCGCTTGGCCATCCACGGAAGGAGGTCGAATTCCGGTCCACGCCGCGTGACGTTGTAGAGCACCTGGTTGGTCGCGCAGGTCTCGCCTCCCGGTGCCTGAAGCAGTTCCTCCATGTCATCCACATCGAAATTGCTGACGCCCCAATGGCGAATCTTGCCGGAGCGCCGGAGCTCCTCGAATCCGGCCACGGTCTCCTCCAGCGGCACACCCCCACGCCAATGCAGGAGGTAGAGATCCAGCCGGTCCGTCCGCAGACGCTTGAGACTCCGCTCGCACGCCTCGACGACGCCCTGTCGGCTCGCATTGTGGGGATAGACCTTGCTCACCAGGAAGAGGCGATCACGCTGGTCGGCAAGGGCCTCGGCCACGAGTTCCTCCGCGGCTCCTTCGCCGTACATTTCGGCGGTGTCGATCAGGGTCATGCCGAGTTCGACGCCGAGGCGGAGCGCTTCGACCTCCTCCCTCCGTCGGCCCGCATTCTCGGCCATATGCCACGTTCCCTGCCCGAGAGCCGGAACCGTCCCGCCGCCTGGCAGGGTTGCATTGAGGCTCATGTCGCAACCTCCTCGTCGGTTGTTGATAATCGGGACCGCACGAGCCGTAGCGGAAAACAATGTCGTCCGCAGTGCCTCGGCACGTGCGTCGACCCTTTGACGGCTACTGCAAACGGGGTCCCTTCATGAAGCGGCTTCGGTCGGCGGATCGTATCGTCACATCGAACCTGTCTCCTTCCCGCTCGAGGGTCAGGGGAACGTCGACGCCGGCAGCGCCAAGAGCCCAGATGGCGCGATAGAACTCGGCCAGCGATGTCACCGGCTGGCCTGCAACCGCATGGATCTGGTCTCCGGCCCGCAGGCCGGCCCGCTGTGCGGGCGCATCCCCGGCGAGGCCTATGATCATGATCTGATCGTCCTCCGCCTCGGCGACATAGAATCCGAGCCAGGGCCTTGGCTGGTGCCCGGTCCGACCATGAGTCAGAAGCTCGTCCAGAATTGGCTTCAGGAGATCGATGGGCACGCTCATGTTCAGAGGAACCACGGTGCCGCCGGAAGCCTGATGCTGGAGTTGCAGGGACCCGATGCCGATCAGGTCTCCCCGTGGACCGATCAACGCCGTTCCGCCCCAATTGGGGTGGGCCGGCGCGGTGAAGATGGCCGGATCGATCAGATATTCCCAGTAACCGGCAAACTCCTGACACGCGACGACCTGTGCGGCAAGCGAATGGCTCTGGCCTCCGCTGCCTCCCACGACGACCTGGTCACCGGGCTGCAAACGCCGGGAGTCTCCGAGCGTCAGGACCGGCACTCCCAGAGGCTCGAGCGCCTGCACCAGTCCGAAGCCGCTCTCGTAGTCGTAAGCGAGCACATGTGCCTGAACGACGCGACCCTTGTTGGTGGTGAGCCAGACTTCCTCCGCCTCGGCAATCAGGTACCCGATGGTGACGACCAAGCCGTCATCCCGGATGACGACGCCCTGCCCGGCCCGTTCCGTCCCAAGCGTTTCCGCCGTGAAGGCGTCGTCGGGCACCCGTGCCCTAAGGGAAACTACGGCGGCCAGGGCGTTCTTGAGATCATAGTCGAGGGTTCGCGGATCGGGCTGGTACTCAGGAGGGATTTCCCATTCGTCGGGTGACTGCATGAACAGCTCCTCAGGCTCCCTGCAGAGAGCCTGCACCCTTCAAAATGGCAGGAAACGCGGCGCCTTCAACAGGCCTCCCCCTTTTGACGCACAAAAACCGGACCTCGGCCAGCGGATCCGGCAACGATGGGCAGCCTCGGGACGAGCCCGACGCGATGAAGGCAGAGGGAGTGCGTTACGCCGCTTCGCGGGTTTCCACCACAGCCACGGTCCGGGCTTCGACCCAGATCTGCTCCTGCTTCTTGTCGAGAGTGCGCAGTGCATGCCGGGCATAAAGACGAAACTCGTGCTTGAGAACCCGCGACGCAGTTTCCCAAACCCCGGTCTCATGCCGAGCGACGAAGAATGCCCGAGCGATCTGCTCGATTTCTTGGTCTGTCTGATCCACCTGTGCCCCCACAGAAGCCCTGACGGCTCCGTCAACTGCACCGAAACGCACTTTCGGCTGCAACTGTCGGCAAGGTGTCTGATTTGCGGACTCGTGTCTGTACCCGAAAAGACACGATTCCGCCGCAAATGCGCATCGGCAGATCGTCCGCTATGGGCAGGGCAAAGGCTTCGCCGTCGGATCCGATCCGCTTCTTCAGGCGCGCTCTCAGTGTCCGCCTTGTCGAACGAAGACGGTCCGATCCGTCCTGCTCGGCATCACACCCCTGCTCAGGCGGCCCTCGCCGTCGCCAGGAACAGGTCGATATCCTGCCTCAGGCGGCGAAGCTGCTGATCCAGGGTCTGCTTCGCGCTCGAGACGTGCTGCGCCGCCGCTGCCGCGGATGCCGTCGATCCGGTCAGAGCTTCGATGCTGCGAACGACCGCATGCGTGTGATCGGTGGTCTGGCTGACGTTCACGGCAATGTCCGATGTGACCGCGGCCTGTTCCTCGACCGCGGCCGCGATGGCCGTAGCGATACCGCTCAGTTCCTCCATGATGCGGCCGATGTCGTCGATGTCGGATACGCTGCGCTGCGTCGCCTCCTGGATCGCCCCGATGCGGGAGCCGATCTCCGTGGTCGCCTTGGCGGTTTGGTTGGCGAGGGTCTTGACCTCCTGCGCGACGACCGCGAAGCCCTTGCCCATCTCTCCCGCGCGGGCCGCCTCGATCGTGGCGTTCAGGGCAAGCAGATTGGTCTGAGCCGCGATGCGCTCGATCAGGTCGACCACATCCCCGATCTGTCTTGCCTGCTCGGCCAAGCCGTTGACTGTCTCCTTCGTCCGCTGCGAGCTCTGCAGAGCATGGCGCGCGACGTCGGCCGACCGGCTCGCCTGCTGCCCGATCTCACGCACGGACGATGCCAGCTGCTCCGTTGCGGCGGCTCCCGACTGCATGTTCGACGCCGTCTGCTCGGCCGCCGTCGTGACCTGAACGGCGAGGCTGCTGGCACTTCCGGTTGCCTCGTCGAGAACCGTCGCGCTCTCGGACAGAGCGCCGCTCGCCTGGCCCGAGATATGGAGGCTCTCCTGCACGGCGTCCGAAAAGGCGGCGACGGCCTGCGACAGAACCTCGCCTTTCTTCTGGCGATCCTGGACGAAGGCATCCTGATACACGGAGATCGCGAAATCCATGTCCAGCATGACCGCTTGGTTCACCACGACGTGTTGGACAATGGTGCAAAGTTCGGCCTGTCTCAGGTGAACCTGAGACGCCGGGATCCACCCGGAAGATCACCCGAACAACATCATCGCCCACCTCGATGCGCTTGACGAGGATACAGATAATGTCGCGCTTGGTCGCCCAATCCGCAGCCCCGAGCCGCTCGCGCACCATAGCGGCAAACAGGTCCAGCTTACCAATGACAAGGTGCAGCGAGCGGACTTGCTCATCGGCCTCCTGGTGAGCCTTGGCTTCAGCTTCCAGCCGAGCTGTCCGGCGCCGCAACGCAGCCAGGCGCGGCTCGAATTCAGGCTTCTCAATCAAGCCCTCCGTGTAGCTGTCGATCAGCCGCTCGAGCGCGCGGTGGGCCTTAGCCAATTGACGGTCGAGGGCATCGAGTTCGAGCCGATGCGGCGTGGCCTGCATGGCGTCCAGGCGCCGCTGATACTCTGCGATAACCTGTGCCGGATCGTCGAGCAGCCGGCAGACTTCGGTCCACACCGCCTCGTCGAGCAACTCCGTGGCGACCAGCCGGGCATCGCACCGGAACGCACCGTGGAAGCGGCTCCGGTCCGTGCCGCAACAGCGATAGTAGCGCCAATGCCCGCGATGGTGATGGCCGGTGAACCCATAGCCGCACTTCTGGCAGACCAGCAGGCCGCGCAGCAGATACTGGACGCCCGCAAGCCGCTCGCGATTGCGCTTGCGGCTGGCCTCCAGCTGCTCGGCGACACTCGCGAAGAGGTCTTCGTCGACAATCGCTGGCACCGCGATGCTGATGTGCCGCTCAGCCGGGGCGAGCACTTGCCGCCATGGCCGTCGCGGCAGGCCATCGTGGCCGCGTGGCGGATGCAGCGGCGGCCGCCACGGCACACTCTGGCGCCGACCATAAAGCGCCTGTCCCGCATAGGCAGGGTTGAGCAGCATGCTATGGATCATCGCCCGGCTCCAGTGTCGCCGCCCAGTCGGGCTTGGAAGTCCGCTGTCGTGCAGGCGCCGGCAGACCCCGGCTAGCGTCGAGCGTTCGTGCCCGACCCAGATAAAGATCTGGCGCACGATCCGGGCGGCCTCCTCATCGATCTCGTAGCGTGCGTCTCCCCCGCCTGCCTCACGCGTGATGTAGCGGTAGCCGAAGGGCGCGCGGGACAGAACGCTGACGGCCCCGGTTTGGGCGCGGTGGCGCTTGCCGCGCCGGCTGCGCTCCAGCACCTTGGCTCTTTCGTACTCGGCGAACATGCCCTGCAACTGCAGCAGCAGGCTGTCCTCGGGCGTGGTCCCGATCAGGTGATTGAGAAAGATCACCTGCGTGCCGGCTTGGGTGAACTCCTCGATCAACAGAACCTGATGCGCATAGCTGCGGGCGAGGCGATCCGGGGCATGGATGTAGACGAGATCGATGGCCGATAGCGCCACGAGGTCGCGCAGACGCTCCAGAGCGGGACGGATCAGGCTGGCACCGCTGTGGCCGTTGTCGATGAACTGCAGGTCATCCCGGATGCGATGGCCGTCCTGCTCTGCTCGCGCGGTCAATTCCGTCAACTGGCTGTCGATGGTGTGATGCTCCGCCTGCTGGTCGGTGGAGACTCGGGCGTAGAGAGCAACCTGCAGGGTCTGCGATGCCGAAACGGTTCTCAGGTGCGGAGTTCTCATCGCATGCTCCCTCGGAAAGGGTGGCCTGTGCCTGGGATGGCAGCGAACAGCTGCACAGGGGCACGAGGCGTTCATAGGCGCGTCCCAAGACGTCCCGACTGCCCCGTCTGACCTCGAAGCCGACCTCAAGGCGCAGCCGGCGGCGCCGCTTGCAAAGCTTGGCCATGGCGGTCCTCGTCCGTCATCGGTCTGGGTTGTCCAGAGCCGTTGAGGGATTTAACGCAGGACCTGTCGTATGACGCCGGAGAGCCTCGCGAGCGACTGTATAGACAAAGCTGATCGCAAACTTTGCACCATTGTCTAACACGCCACGGTCAGCTTGCGCGCGAGCGCTGTTCCGTTGAAGCGGTGCTTTTTCGCCAACGCCCTCACCAGCTCGTTCATGATGAAGGCATAGCCGCCGATGTACCACCGAGGCTCAAGGCCGATCTTGTTGTGAATGAGCCCGATGCGCCGGATCCCCTCGACATAGGCTGCGTCGAACCTGCCGCTGAATAGCCTGCTCCAGTGCTGCATTTGAGCGGACACCAGCCGGGATTGCTGGGTTCCGATCATCGTGGACAGGTGCGGCTGCCGATGCATATGGGCATAGAACAGTTCGAGGATCCGAGGCAGTTCGGACGAGATGTCCTTCCAGATGGAGGGGAGATCCTGACATACCCCTCCATCGATGCCCATGAACGCGAGCCGCTCTGCGAGCGATGAGTCATTTTGCACCGGACTTCCCCAAGATTCGACAATCGGCGAAATCTCTAGAGCGCCATGCTTGGCCGAAGCTGATCCCTCGCTCCGGCATCGGCCCGCAAGCTGCGTCAGTTTGTGCCTGTCCGGGCTGAAACCATTCCGTGAACCGAGCGTTAACCTTAGCGGTTCTGCGGGGCTTTGAGATGCTTGATAACATTGCAAACCATTCGGGTTCCTCCCATTCCGGTTCGCGGATGCTTCCGGCGAGGCACAATGTGCCGCCGCTTCCCCATGCGGTGCAGGAACATCTCGGTCAGATGCTGAGAGCCGACTATTATGAGAGGACGGAAAAGCCGCGTTACCTCGGCGATTCTGCGCTTCCGCTCGAATTCGACCCATATCTCTACCGACTCGAGCAGAAAGAGCGGGCTCTCAGGCTCATGAGGGCTCGGGAACAGGGCACGCGGGCGGTCGCCGACGCACTCTCGGGGCTTGAGTTCTAGAGCATCGGACGTGACCCAGAGGGCCGCGTCAGCGAAAAGTGGACCCACTTTTGGGTCTGATGCTCAGCCCTTTGAGGGGCGCACCGCTCGACGCCAAAAACCGGGCCCGCTTTTTCGCACGGTGCTCCCCTCTTGGCTGGCGCACCGCTCGACGCGAAAAACCGGGTCCACTTTTTCGCACGGTGCGCTTGAGTGCATTCGCGGCGAGCGGAGTTCCTTGCATCCCCGTCCCGCCTGACGGCAGGCGCCGATTCAGGTCGCGTTCAAGGTCCATGGCTCAGAAGAGCTGAACTCGAGGAAGAGCCTGGCCATCGTGCCGGTGCGTCTTGGAACTCCTCTCGCCGATGGATATGTCGAAGAGCATGGAACATGAAAGCGGAAGAGCCGTTCTGAGGCGGGCGTTCAGGCGGCTGGAGCAGGAGGTGCCGGGCAAGATCGCTCGCATTCTTCGCAGCCTCCGTCATCCGGACTCGCGCTGGGTGAGGATTCCCGCAGGGATCCTGCTCATCCTGGGGGGGATCTTCTCGATTCTGCCGATTCTCGGCCTCTGGATGCTCCCTCTGGGCCTGCTCCTGATCGCCTACGACATCCCCTTCCTGCAGAAGCCGGTCGGTCGCTTCACCCTCTGGGCGATCCAGAAATGGGCATCCTTCCGGCAATGGTTCTTCCCGCAGCCCCCGAGGGGCTGAGGCCGGTCGCGAGGACCGGCCAACCGGGTCGCGCGGGACTGCCGCTCACCTCGGAATGACGCCCCCAAGCTCATCCTCGATGTAGATGGAGATGATCTCGTCGAAACTGGATTCGGCGCGGAAACCGAGGGACTCGGCGCGGCGGGCATCGAAGCGGCGGGGCCAACCTTCGACGATCCGGATGACGGCGGGATCGGGTTCGTGACGGATCCTGGCGACGGCCTGATCCCCCGCGACGCGCCGGAGCGCATCGATCTGCTCGCCCACGGTCACCGACACGCTCGGCATGGTCAGGCTGCGGCGAGGGCCGATCTTCGACGTGTCCATGCTCGCCGCATGGATGAGGAAATTAACGGCCGATCGGGGCGAGGCATGGGCATGCCGGACATCTGTCGAGACCGGCAGGACCGCCTCCTGACCGTTGAGCGGCTCACGGATGATGCCCGAGAAGAAACCTGAAGCGGCCTTGTTCGGCTTGCCGGGGCGCACGCAGATCGTGGGGAGCCGGATTCCGACGCCGTCGAAGAACCCGCGTCGGGTGTAATCGGCCAGCAGCAATTCACCGATTGCCTTCTGCGCGCCGTAGCTCGTGAGCGGCGTCAGGAAGAACTCGTCCCCGATCGCATCCGGGAAGGGAGCGCCGAAGACCGCAATGGACGATGTGAAGACGAGCCGCGGTTTGTACCCGCCCCCGACGACCCGCACCGCATCGAACAGGTACCGGGTGCCGTCCAGATTGATCCGGTAGCCCTTATCGAAATCGGCCTCGGCCTCGCCGGACACGATGGCCGCCAGATGAAAGATCACATCGGGGCGGCCGGCGACGAGCTTCTCCGCCTCTCCCGGCATGGAGAAATCCGACGTCATCGTCTCGACCGCGAAGGGAGCATCAGGACGCTCGGGCTCGACCACGTCGTGGAGGTCGAGATGAGTGATCGCCTCTCCCCCCAGCCGACCGTCCTTCACCAGGCGTTCCGTAAGCTTGCGGCCGACCATGCCGGCCGCTCCAAGAATGAGGATCCGCATCGATCAGCAATCCTTTCAGGTCATGCCCGGCGGCCACGAGGGACTTCCAGGTCGGGGATGTTGGCTGGCGCCGCCGCTTCGGGTTCGAGTTCGCTCAGCGCCGCTGGTTCGTTCAGACAGAATAGGTCATTTTTGCCGAACCTTGTCCAGTACCGCGTGCGTGGACGGCGGCACGAACGGGCGCCGGTCCACCGGCCCTGCTGGCCATGCCGCGTCCGGGCTTCCCGGCATGCACGCGACGGCTTGATTGACGGTCGCGTTCGGGCCTTTATGCGTGCGGTATGAAGAATTCGAACCCGGCCGATGGCGAAGTCGAGGCGGGCGCTGATCCGTTGAACGCCGTCGATCCAGGTCGCATTCTCTGACGAACGTGCCGGTTCAAGCGAGGGCCCGCGATGATGAGGAACATGGAGAATCTCTTCGATCTCTCAGGTCGTATCGCCCTGGTGACCGGATCGAGCGCCGGGATCGGCCGCGCACTCGCGAGCGGGCTCGGGCGAGCGGGAGCGCAGGTCGTTCTGAATGGGCGCCGGCCGGAGAAAGTCGCCGATGCGGCAAAGACGCTTCGGGACCAGGGCGCATCGGTGTTCGAGACGGTTTTCGATGTGACGGACCGTTCCGCCGTGATCGCAGCCGTCGACGACATCGAAGCCGGCATCGGACCCATCGACATCCTGATCAACAATGCGGGCATGCAGCGTCGCGGGCCGCTCGAGGACTACCCGGAGGAAGCCTGGCACCAATTGATGACGACGAATGTCGACAGCGTCTTCTACGTGAGCCAGGCGGTTGCCAGGCGGATGATTCCGCGCGGCCGGGGGAAAATCATCAACATCTGCTCGGTGCAGAGCGAACTCGGCCGGCCGTCGATCGCCCCCTACGCGGCGACGAAAGGCGCCGTCAAGATGCTGACGAAGGGGATGGCGATCGATTGGGGCAAGCACGGGATCCAGGTCAACGGCATCGGGCCGGGCTATTTCAAGACGGAGCTCAATCAGGCCCTGGTCGAGGACAAAGCCTTCTCCGAGTGGCTGATTGCCCGCACGCCCTCCCGACGCTGGGGAGAACTGGAGGACCTCGTCGGAGCGGCCGTGTTCCTGGCGTCGGACGCCTCCAACTTCGTCAATGGGCAGATCCTCTATGTGGATGGGGGCGTGACGGCCTCCCTCTGAACGGGCTCCGAAACCCGCCGTTAACGTTTGAGCCGTAGATCGCCATTGGCGGTTGCCATCTCGGTGCAGGATGGTTAGCAACGTCACCTGTGATTTGCCGGAAAGCTACTTGGAAAGCTACTTGGGAGGTGCTTCATGCCCCACGGAGCGTACTGCGTTGCATTCAAACATAATCGCTGGACCGTTTCTCAGTTTGGTCGGGATCTTGGATCCTTTCATTTCCGCGCGAAAGCCCTGAAATTCGCGGTCGAATCGGCTTGCTGGTCGGCCATATCGAACCGTCCCACCGTCTTCGTTCTCGATCGGACCGGCGACTTCTATACGGCTTGGCGCGGAGGGCGGGACAGCCTCAGCGCCGAGGCGTGAGTGCATTCCCGGGATCTCTGCAGATCACTCGGCCCGAATGAGAGCCGGCAAGCGCCGGCCGCGATGGCACGATCTTCTCCGCCGACACCTCTCCACCGACCGTCTGGAAACCGAGCTAAGCGACGGCCGCGGCTTGGTGGATCGCCGTGTTCTCCAACTCGACGCTCTGCGGCGTCTTCATCAGAGACTGGATCTTCTCCGCGAGGTCCGTCGCCCGATAGGGCTTGTAGAGAAGATTGAGATCCTCGAGCTTGTCCTCGCCATCGAAGTAGCCTGTGGTCAGGAGAACCTGGATCTCAGGCTGCTCCCGCTGAATGAGCCGCGCGAGGTCGATGCCGCTGAGTTCTCCTGGCATCCGAACGTCGGAGAGGACGAGATTGATGTCCTTCTGCGTCTTCAGGAGCCGGGCGGCCTCGTCGCCGGTCTCGGCTTCGAGCACCTTGAAGCCGAGAGCATGGAGGGTGGACTGCGCCACCTGGCGAACCGCCGGGTTGTCCTCGACCACGAGCACCGTGCGCCCGTCCCCGAAGGGATGAGCCACGCCTGCTTGATGATCAGGCCCGCTTTCCGCAGCCTCATGGGAACGAGGAAGGAAGAGACGGATCGTCGTACCGGCGTTCGGCGTGCTGTCGATTTCCACATGGCCGTGGCACTGCTGCACGAAACCATAGACCATGCTCAGGCCCAGGCCGGTGCCCTTGCCGCTCTCCTTGGTGGTGAAGAACGGCTCGAAGACCTTCTCGAGCACCTCGGGTGGCATGCCGATGCCCGTATCGCTCACGGAAATCACGACGAACTCGCCGCCGGATGTGGATCTGCCCTCCTCGACCACCTGGTTTTCGACGCTGATCGTCAGATCGCCGCCGTCGGGCATGGCGTCGCGGGCATTGACCGCGAGGTTCAGCAGGGCTGCCTCGAATTGAGCACGGTCGACCTGGATAGGCCATATGCCGTCGCCCGACCGGAAGCTTGCATTGATATGTTCGCCCAGGGTTCGGCGCATCAGCTCCAGAAGGCTCGGCATCAGACTCGTGACGTCGATCGTCGAGACCTGCAGCGCCTGACGCCGGGAGAAGGTCAGGAGCCTGTACGTGAGGTCCGCACAATGCTGGGCGCTCTCCAGGGCCATGCGCACCCGGCGCTCGGCCTTCTCGTTCCCCTGGATGGATTTCTTCAGCAGGTCGAGATTGCCGATCACGACGCTCAGCATGTTGTTGAAGTCGTGCGCGATCCCGCCGGTGAGGCGGCCGACGGCCTCGAGCTTGCTGGCGTGAAGCAGGTTCTGCTCCATCTGCTTGCTTTCGGTGATGTCGAACCACATGCCGAAGAACTCGCGCGGACGCCCGTCCTCATCCCGCATGAGCACCGTCTGATCGAGAAAGTAGCGTTCGACGCCGTCGGCGCACCGCCACCGGTATTCGAGGTTGACGGACCCTTCTTCCCCGAGGCGCTTCAGCTGAAGCAGGACCCGCTCCTGATCGTCCGGGTTGATCCGGGAGGACCAGAAGTCGGGCCGCTCGAGGAAGGCCGCCGGTCCGAATCCGGTGATGCGCTCGATGCTCTCGTTGGTGAAATGGAGACGCCGGTGATCCTCGTCGACGGACGCCGTATAGAGCGCGATCGGCAGGGATTGCAGGACGATCGACTGATGCTCCTCGCGCCGGCGCAAGGCCTGCTCCGCCTTCAGCTTTTCGCTGCGGACATGAAGGTTGTCCATCAGCAGGCGGCGCTCCTGCTCGGCCTGCCGGCGGATCTCCTCGGTCTTGCGATAAAGATCGACGAAGATATCGACCTTGGACTTCAGGATCAGGGGCTCGATGGGTTTGAAGACATAGTCGACAGCCCCTGCCGAGTATCCCTTGAAGACGTGCATGTCGTCCTTGTTGAAGGCCGTCAGGAACAGGATCGGCACCCGCGATGAACGCGGCCGGTTCCTGATCAGGCTCGCAACCTCGTATCCGTCGAGACGCGGCATCTGAATGTCGAGAAGGATGACGGCGAAGTCATCCTTCAGCACATGCCTCAGGGCTCCCTCACCCGAATCGGCCGTGATGATCTCCACGCCCGGAGAGCGGAGCACTTCCTGGACCGCGATGAGGTTGCGGGGGTCGTCGTCGACGACCAGGATCTTGGCCGGAATCGGGTCCGACAGGGGACGGGCCGATATGAGATGAAATTCATCCGGATTCGGACCCGTCTCCCCTCGCCTTACGTCGTCCGTCATGAGTTCAGCCCGGTCTCTGCCGCACCATTGGGAACCATCGTCCCATCCGGGATATATGTGCTCCGGCTGAGCTGAACGCGCAAGACGGCCAGAAGCTGATCCACATCGACAGGTTTCGATACGTAGTCGGTCGCACCCGCCTCGAGGCATTTCTCGCGATCGCCCATCATGGCCTTTGCCGTCACGGCGACAAGAGGAAGGTCACGGTAGCGCGAGATGTTCCGGATCGCCCGCATGGTCTCGTAGCCGTCCATCTCGGGCATCATGATATCGACGAGAGCCACGTCGACGTCCGGATTCGCCTGGAGCTTCTCGATGCCCTCCAGTCCGTTCTCGGCGAAGACGACCGAGATTCCATGCTGCTCGAGGGCGCTCGTCAGGGAGAAGATGTTGCGCATGTCATCGTCGATGATCAGCACCTTCCGGCCGTTGAGGGAACCGTCGCCGCGCCGCTCGACGATGATGTGCTTCTCTTCCGGAATCCCGCTGATCGCCCGGTGCAGGAAGAGAGCCGTGTCGTTGAGCAGGCGCTCGGACGAGCCCTCGCCCTTGACGATGAGCGTGGCGGCGATGCTCTGCAGGCGACGTTCCTCGGACTTCGTCAGGTCCTGCCCGGTATAGATGACGATCGGCAGCTCTTCGCCTCCCTTCGTCTTGCGCATGCGCTCGATCAGCTCCGCGCCGGGAAGGTCGGGAAGACCCAAATCGACGACCGCACAATCGAACTGCCGCGACTGGATCACTTCCAGAGCGCTCTCGGCCGTTCCCACCGCGGTGACGTCGACCTGTTCGCTCCTCATGAGTTCGGACAGGCTCATGCGCTGATTGTCGTCGTCCTCGACGAGCAGCAGCTTCTTCACGGGCCGGTCGATGAACTCCTTGGTGCGGTTGAGCGCCCCCATGAGAGCCTCCCGGTCGACGGGCTTCTCCAGGAACCCGAAGGCGCCGGCCTTGAGGCCGCGCTTCTTCTGATCATCCACCGAGATCACATGGATCGGCACATGCCGGGTGCGCGGATCGTGCTTGAGCAGATCGAGGAGCGCCCAGCCGTCCATGTCGGGAAGTCCGATATCGAGGGTGATCGCGTGCGGCTTGTAGCGGTGCGCGAGGGCAAGGGCCGATGCGCCGTCCATGGCGATCAGTCCCCTGAAGCCCTCCTCGCGGGCGAGCTCCAGCAGGACCGAGGCGAACATCGCATCGTCCTCGACGATGAGCACCACCCGATCACCGCTGGTGATCGCGTGCCGGTCGTCGAGCGAGGCCGAAAGCGCCATCGCGGCCGACGGCTGGCGGATCATCGATCCGGCCGACTCGTCTGAGGCGACGTATGGCCCGCTCCCATTTCCATTGGGCCTGGCGGTGGATTCGCTGCCGGCAAGTCCGTGGCTGGCCGGGGGCTCGACCGGGACGAAGAGCGTGAAGGTCGAGCCGCTTCCCGGCGTGCTCGACACCACGATCTCGCCGCCGAGCAGGCGGGCGATTTCGCGGCTGATCGAGAGACCCAGCCCGGTTCCGCCGTATTTCCGGCTCGTCGTGCCGTCCGCCTGCTGGAAGGCCTCGAAGATGATGCGCTGCTTTTCCTCCGGGATGCCGATGCCGGTATCAGTCACCGACATGGCGATCCACTGGCTGCCCGCCCGCAGGGGCGATCCCTCGGCCGATCCGATCTGAAGGGTCACGCCTCCGCGCTCCGTGAACTTGAAGGCGTTCGACAGGAGGTTCCGCAGCACCTGCTGCAGCCGCTTCGAATCCGTCCGGATGGCCGGCGGCAGCTTGGGATCGACCTCCACGTGGAAGTCGAGCCTTCTTTCCTCCGCCACCTGGCGGAAGGTGCGCTCCATGTTGTCGACCAGGTCCTTGAAGGCGACGCTCGACACCTCCAGGCTGACGGTGCCCGACTCGATCTTCGACAGGTCCAGGATGTCGTTGATGAGCGAGAGAAGATCCGATCCCGCCGCGTGGATCGTCTTCGCGAACTCCCTCTGCTTGTCGGTCAGGTTGCCGTCCGAGTTCTCGGTCAGGAGCTTCGACAGGATCAGAAGCGAGTTCAGCGGCGTCCGCAGCTCGTGGCTCATGTTGGCCAGGAACTGCGACTTGTAGCGCGAGGTCAGCGAAAGCTGCTCGGCCTTCTCCTCCAGGGCCGTCTTGGCGACGGACACCTCCTGGTTCTTGGTCTCGACCTCCCGCTTCTGAAGCTCGAGCAGCCGTGCCTTGTCCTCGAGCTCCTCGTTGGTCTTCTGAAGCGCTTCCTGCTGCTGCCGCAGGAGTTCTTCCGACTGGCGCAGGGTTGCCGCCTGCTGCTCCAGGCGGTCGTTGGTGTTCCGCAACTCTTCCTGCTGGCTTTGCAGCTCGGTGGTCAGGAGCTGCGACTGCTTCAGCAGGCCCTCTGTCCGCATGTTGGCCGCGATGGTGTTGAGAACGATGCCGATCGATTCCGTAAGCTGCTCGAGGAAGGACTGGTGCGTCTCGGAGAACCGGCTGAACGAGGCGAGCTCGATGACCGCCTTCACCTCCTGCTCGAACAGCACCGGCAGCACGATGATGTTGAGCGGCGGCGCTTCGCCCAGGGCCGAGCTGATGGTGATGTAATCGCCCGGCACGTTCGTGAGCAGGATCCGCTTCCGCTCGTAGGCAACCTGTCCGACCAGACCTTCGCGGAGACGGAACCGGTTGTTGAGGTGCTTCCTCTCCGTGAACGCATAGGAGGCGACCATCTCCAGGATGGGCTCGCTGCCGTCGTTCCCGACCGTATAGAACACGCCCTGCTGCGCGTTCACGAGCGGGGCGATCTCCGACAGGATCATGTTGGACACGGTGGTGAGATCGCGCTCGCCCTGCAGCATGCGGGTGAACTTGGCGAGGTTGGTCTTGAGCCAGTCCTGCTCCGCATTCTTGAGCGTCGTGTCGCGCAGGTTGCGGATCATCTCGTTGACGTTGTCCTTGAGCGAGGCGAGCTCGCCCGAGGCTTCCACCGAAATCGACCGGGTCAGATCGCCCTTGGTCACGGCCGTCGCCACGTCCGCGATCGCGCGCACCTGGGTGGTCAGGTTGGCCGCGAGCTGGTTCACGTTGTCCGTGAGATCGCGCCACAGGCCGGCCGCGCCCGGCACCCTCGCCTGTCCGCCGAGCTTGCCTTCCACGCCCACTTCACGGGCCACGTTCGTCACCTGATCGGCGAAGGTGGCGAGCGTGTCGATCATCTCGTTGATGGTCTCGGCGAGCGCGGCGATTTCGCCCTTGGCATCCACCGTCAACTTTCGCTTCAGATCACCTTCGGCGACCGCCGTCACCACGCTGGCGATGCCGCGCACCTGGCCGGTGAGGTTGTTCGCCATCATGTTCACGTTGTCGGTCAGGTCCTTCCAGGTTCCGGCAACGCCGCGCACCTGGGCCTGGCCGCCGAGCTTGCCCTCGATGCCGACCTCGCGGGCCACGCGGGTCACCTCCGAGGCGAAGGAATTGAGCTGGTCCACCATGGTGTTGATGGTCGACTTCAGTTCCAAGATCTCGCCGCGCACATCGACCGTGATCTTCTTGGACAGGTCGCCGTTGGCGACGGCTGTCGTGACTTCCGCGATGTTACGCACCTGGCCGGTAAGGTTCGCCGCCATCATGTTGACGTTGTCGGTCAGGTCCTTCCACACGCCGCCGACCCCGCGCACCTGCGCCTGGCCGCCGAGCTTGCCTTCCGTGCCCACCTCGCGGGCCACGCGGGTCACCTCGCCGGCGAAGGAGTTGAGCTGGTCCACCATGGTGTTGATGGTGGACTTCAGCTCGAGGATCTCGCCCTCGACCGCGACGGTGATCTTCTTGGACAGGTCGCCGTTCGCCACCGCCGTGGTGACTTCCGCGATGTTGCGCACCTGGCCGGTGAGGTTCGCCGCCATCATGTTGACGTTGTCGGTGAGGTCCTTCCACACGCCGCCGACCCCGCGCACCTGCGCCTGGCCGCCGAGCTTGCCTTCCGTACCCACCTCGCGGGCCACGCGGGTCACCTCGCCGGCGAAGGAGTTGAGCTGGTCCACCATGGTGTTGATGGTGGACTTCAGCTCAAGGATCTCGCCACGCACATCGACGGTGATCTTCTTGGACAGGTCGCCGTTCGCCACCGCCGTGGTGACTTCCGCGATGTTACGGACCTGGCCGGTGAGGTTGGCCGCCATCAGGTTCACGTTGTCGGTCAGGTCCTTCCAGGTACCGGCCACGCCTTCCACGCGGGCCTGGCCGCCGAGCTTGCCCTCGGAGCCCACCTCCTTGGCGACGCGCGTCACTTCCCCGGCGAAGGAATTGAGCTGGTCCACCATGGTGTTGATGGTCGACTTCAGCTCGAGGATCTCGCCCCTGACCTCCACGGTGATCTTCTTGGACAAGTCGCCGTTTGCCACCGCCGTGGTGACTTCCGCGATGTTACGGACCTGGCCGGTGAGGTTGGCCGCCATGAGGTTCACGTTGTCGGTCAGGTCCTTCCAGGTGCCCGCCACGCCGCGCACCTGGGCCTGGCCGCCGAGCTTACCTTCGGAGCCCACCTCCTTGGCCACGCGGGTCACTTCCGACGCGAAGGAGTTCAGCTGGTCCACCATGGTGTTGATGGTGTTCTTGAGCTCCAGGATCTCGCCCCGGACTTCCACCGTAATCTTTTTCGACAGGTCGCCGTTCGCCACTGCGGTCGTCACGTCCGCGATGTTGCGGACCTGCGCGGTGAGGTTCGAGCCCATCATGTTGACGTTCTCGGTGAGATCGCGCCAGACGCCGCCGACGCCCTCGACTTGGGCTTGGCCGCCGAGCTTGCCCTCGGAGCCCACCTCCTTGGCGACGCGCGTCACTTCCGAAGCGAATGAATTGAGCTGGTCCACCATGGTGTTGATGGTCGATTTGAGCGCCAGAATCTCGCCCTTCACGTCCACGGTGATCTTCTTGGACAGATCGCCCCGGGCAACGGCCGTGGTGACCTCCGCGATGTTACGGACCTGGCCGGTCAGGTTGGCCGCCATCATGTTGACGTTGTCGGTCAGGTCCTTCCACACGCCGCCGACCCCGCGCACCTGCGCTTGGCCGCCGAGCTTGCCCTCGGAGCCCACCTCCTTGGCGACGCGCGTCACTTCCGAGGCGAACGAATTGAGCTGGTCCACCATGGTGTTGATGGTGTCCTTCAGCTCCAGGATCTCGCCCTTCACGTCGACGGTAATCTTCTTGGACAGGTCGCCGTTCGCGACCGCCGTGGTCACCTCGGCGATGTTGCGGACCTGGCCGGTGAGGTTCGCCGCCATGAGGTTGACGTTCTCGGTCAGGTCCTTCCAGGTGCCGGCCACGCCCTTCACCTTCGCCTGGCCGCCGAGCTTGCCTTCCGATCCCACCTCGCGGGCCACGCGGGTCACCTCGGAGGCGAAGCTGCCGAGCTGCCCCACCATGGTGTTGACCACCTTGCCGATGCGCAGGAACTCGCCCCGGAGCGGACGTCCGTCCGTCGCCAGGTCGATCGTCTGGCTCAGGTCGCCCTTCGCCACTGCCCCGATGACCCGCGCCACCTCGACGGTCGGCTGGACGATGTCGCCGATCATGGCGTTGACGGAATCGACGCATTCGCTCCAGCAGCCGGTCGCCCCCACCAGCCGCCCGCGCTCCTCGATCCGTCCCTCCTTGCCGACGACCTTGGCAACCCGCTCCAGTTCCTGGGCGAGGCCGTGGTTCAGGTCCGCGATGTCGTTGAAGGCCTCGGCGATCTCGCCGTCGACGCCGGTCAGGTCGGACGGCAGACGGGCCGAGAAATCGCCTTTCCTGAAGGCGCGCAAGGTTTTGAGCAGCAGCCTGGGATCAAGCTGCGAAGTGGTGGTTTCGACTTGTGACATAAGGCCCCCCGTTACGCTGTTCCAGGCTCAAACCCTCAACCTGGATCCCCATGTGCCGACGTCCCAAAGCTATTGTGTTCGTCTTCGGATGGAATTCGACCCCGTTTAACGCTTTTCAAGCGCGAGAGTTCCGCCCCAAGGAAAATTTATGGCGGTTGGGTTAATCCGAATGTTGTATCAGAGTAACCCCGACCCGCAGTCAGGACGACGTCGCTCCGGCAGGCACCAACCCGCTTCATCATCCCACCCTGAGCTTCTCGGTCCAGCCTGACTTAACGCTACGGCATATGAGGATTTCGGAACCCGATAGAGCCCATGACAAATCAAGCCGCAACAATCATGTTGCGGCTCGGGATGTGACCAGGGATCGCAGGAGCCTGGACCCTTAAGCAAATAAGGCGAAACAAAAACCAAATAGCGCGATGCAATCGGTCAAACTGCGTCGCCACGTTGGACTCAAAGCTCACACGCCGGCGACCCTCAGAATCATCGCTATCACCTTTTGCTATGATTTGCTCGCAGCGCCGCTCAAGACGTTCGGACACTGTCGTCTTGGTCGAGCCAGATTATTGTAGGCTTCAGAAAACGCGCACCTCTGCAAGAGCGCTAAGCGTTGCCGCCAAGTCCTTCATCATAACGACATGCCTTATCAGGTCGGGTGCCCCTCCGTATCATCGACGTCTGGCGAAGGTGCGACCGGAATCTGCTGATCCGGCACCTTCGCGCTCTCGGTTGGATCGTGCGTTCCATTCTGGCGGGTTGGGTTGCCGGTTCCGTCTTCCTTCACGCCGCTGCGGCGACTGCTGTTGACGCTCAGGTTTTCGAGACCCGTATCCGGGTTCGGGTGCTTCGTGCCGGCCATGGTCACCTCCAGATCACATGCATCAGGTGAACGGCGTTCATGGAGCATCGTTGCCGAAGCTAACTCGTCACCGCATGTTTGATCCGAGCAGCTTGTCTTCTACTCTTCACACAAACTGGAATTATGTTTCAGTATGGCATCATGACAAGATGCTGACGCCGGACACCATTGCGCTCCAAAGGAATGGTGCCTGTGGCGAGTCGCTCATGCCTTTCGGCGAACGAGATTGGCGATCAGGCGACCACGTGCGAGGGCAGGCTGATGCTCGACTTCGACCTGGGTTGGATCGGTGACGGTCTCGGCTTTGCGTATTTGTTTGACCGAACTTCGGGACTGAAGCGTCGCGCGAACCGGAGGCTGCTCGGTGGCGTCTTGCTTCGTTTCGTCCCGTGGCTCCATCAATGTCAGATCGGGCGCAGGCTCTTGCTCCGCGACGGGAGCGGCGGACAAGACTTCGATCCGCCCTGGAAAGTCGTTTCGGCACTCATAGAGCATCGGACGTGAAAAATGGACCCGGGTCTGGGATCGATCCGATGCTCACGTCCTGAAGCGGCACATAGTCCGAGAAACCGCGCCTGATGGGGTGTGCGCGGTCGAGAAGACCCTCGTGGATGACCTCGACCACAAAATGCGCCCCTCCGGCGTTGTCACATCGATCCGCCTGCCTTCTCGGAGAAACTCTTCCATGGATTGGCTGGATGGAGGTGGACCCGGACCTGATCCCCCACCGCGATCTTCACCTCAGCCATTCACCGATGCTCCACCCCGTGGGATCAGGCGCTGAGAGGCCCAAAGAGCAGCTTGCGTGCGGTTGGACGCTCCGATCTTGCGCAGGATGGCTTTGACATGGACCTTGATGGTGGCTTCCGTGATGTCGAGCTTGCGCGCGATGACCTTGTTCGGTTCGCCTTGCGTCAAGCATGCCAGGATTTCCCGTTCTCGCACCGAGAGCTTGCAGGCTTTCAGGTCAGACGAATTCGGCTCTGCCGTGCAGCCGTGGAGCGACTGCTCCGGGGCCTGGGGAGCACTGCCCATGACGGGGCGCAGGGCCTCGAAGGGCAGTACGGTCTCGCCGAGCATGACCAGTTCAAGCGACTTGATCAGAACGTCGGGGGCTCCGGCTGGTGAACAGAAGCCGTTCAACCCGGCCTCATCACCTGAGCGTACAAAGCCGAGATCGAACCGATCCGCCAGAGCCACAATCCGCGCCTGTGGGAAGCGCTCTCGCATCTGCCGGATGGTCCCAAGCATGCGACCGGTGGTCTGATGAGCATCGATTAGGATCAGGGCAGGCTCGAAGTTACCAGACTGAAGCAACTTTGTTTCAGATTGTGCTGTGGCGAGATCGAACGGTGTGTCCCGTAGGATGTGCCGAAGTCCTGAGCGCACGATAAGGCTGTCGCCGATCAGGACCGTCGGAATTGATGCGGTATGGGTATTGGACGATGTGGTCGTGCTCGATGAGCGATCATCTGCAAGCGTCAGCGTAGTCATTTGCGCCCCTGCTTAATTTCTCCCGTTAAGAGAAAATTAATAGATCAGGAGAGCTGCGTCTGTCGTATTCCAGACAATCCTCCAGTTAGAAGAAGACTCCTAACTGTGACATGCAGTCACAGCGGGTCAGCCTGCGGCCTGAAGGTCGCCCGCCATGGCTGACGGGAGGTGCCTCTGGAGTTCAGCAATCAGCATCACATAGGGCTGACGCCGCTCGCGGTGCCTTCGCTGAAGGTTCTCCACGATCTGCTTCTTCAGCATCGGATCAGTTCGGCTGCGCTCGAGCCGCTGCAGCTCGTGCAAATGCTCGAAATCAAGGTTCGACAGGGTTCGCGACGTGCTCTGCAACAGGCTATGCAGGTCGAAGCTTTGGTTTGCGCTGACGATCAGGCGGTTCAGCGCAGAGGAGACAGGCTGCTGGTTCTGCATTGGAGCCCCCGATTGGCCTGTGCCGAGCCGCACCTGCTCTCAGGTCGCCAAGCTCGGCACAGACTCGACTTCAAGAAACGTTCATCCCTAAACCATCCTGCTTCAGCATATGTCGGTTATGGTACGGCTCTGATCACCTCAGTAAGAGATTACTGATTGGTGCTGATCCGTACTGCTTAGATGTTTCTGCCGAAGACGCGGCACGAAGTACTGGAGAAGATGGTATCTGTCTGTTGGAAACCCGACACAACATATAACTATTTCGTATAGGCTAGCCTGCGGCAGCAGGATGATATCTCCTCCGACAGATCAAACTATAATAGTAGCTTCGCTATACGACATTTATGCTTGGCCGAGGGAGGAAGCTATGCGTATCCAAGTCATTGCTGCAGCGATCTGCCTGTGCTTCTCGGCTCCCGCCATGGCGCAGGACAAAGCCACAATTCAAAGCCTGAGCGATCAGTTCGCCAAAGCCTTCAATGCCGGGGATGTCGCAGCGATCGCGGCCCTCTACACGGAAGATGCCGTCATCCTTCCGCCTGGGGGTGAGATGGCGAAGGGCAAAAGTGCCATTCAGGCGTTCTGGAAAGGCGCTGCCGAGCAACTCGGCGACGGGAAGCTCACGACCGTCGATGTGAAGCCGCTCGGCAGCGAGGCAGCACGAGAGATCGGCACCTTTACGTTCCGGACGAAAGGAGCGCAGCCGCAGGAGATCACCGGCAAGTATGTCGTGGTTTGGGAGAAGGTCGGGGGTGATTGGAAGCTCGCAACCGATATATGGAACACGAACAAGTAGCTTAGATGACCGCTCGGGCGCTTCCAGCCTAAGCTGAGCAGCAAAGCTTTTCGAGCACTGCCTTTCAGCTAGGGAGGCTGAACACCTCACCAAGCCCACAGCATAACTCCCTCCGAGTTCGCGCCGAGGGTCCCATGGATCGGCAGGAACACAGGATCGAGCGACGACTGGCGGCGATCTTCGCCGCTGATGTGGCAGGCTCATCGCGCCTGATGAACCGGGACGAGGCCGGATCGCCAACACCGCAGGCGACAGTGTCTCGGCCGAGCGCCCTTGATGCCGTCCAAGTGGCCCTCCGGGTCGCTGACGTGGCCCGCCGGGCCCGCGCCGAACGATGCGCCGCTTAAGGGATCGATCCGATGCTCTAGGCCTGAACTCGCCGCAAGGCTGCTGGAGGAACATGGGGTGGTGGCCGTCCCGGCCATGCTCTCAGGCTGCCTGTGCCGGTGCGGCTTCAGGTATAAGGAGCAGCTGGTGGCGGCATAATATGTGTCCGTGCAAGCGTCCGACGCTCTCGATGGCTCAGGGGAAATCCTGCTGCGCAGGGCAATGTCACCTCACCTGAGGCAGTTCCTGCCCCTGACGAAAGAAAGGTGAACCGAACGAAGGGGCGTAGCTTCCCGTTGTCATCACATGCGCCACTTGGCGCGGATATGGCAATGGAGGAAGACATGCCTGGCAAGCCCCTCGCATTGGCTCTTCTCGGTACGATCCTCATCTCGGCCTCGGCGCTGTCCCAGACCAACCAGCCCGCAGGCTCGACCACGGCTCCTCCGACGAGTTCAACGCCAGCACCTTCGGCGGGTGACCCCGGCTTCGGCGCGAATGAACCGGCCCGCATGAACACCGGCAACTGGATGACCCAGGAGCAGCCAGGGCAATGGCGAGCCTCCAAGCTCGAAGGCTTGGACATCTACAATCAGAACAATGAGAAGATCGGTGACGTCAGCGAACTTCTCTTGGACAGCAGCGGTAAGGTCCAGGCCGTCGTCGTGGGTGTCGGCGGGTTCCTGGGCATCGGCGAGCGCGATGTGGCGATCCCGTTCGACCAGATCAGGTTCGTGAACGAGCCCCGTGCGGTGGCGACCACAGCGACCGCGACCGATCCGAATGGCCCGGCGGCTCCAAGAGCCACCGCGACAGCCCCAGCCGCTCCGGGAACGGTCAGCCCGACACCGCCGACCACGACCGGCACAGTGGCGACGGATCGGTCCCCCGACAATGCGGTCCGCTCCGCTCCGGATCATGCCGAACTGACAACGAACATGACCAAGGATCAGCTGAAGGCGGCTCCCGAGTTCAAATACGCCCGCTGAGACGATCGATCCTGCCACGGGGGGCCGCGAGGCCCCTTTCGCTATGTTGCGGCTGCTTTCGGCGGCTGCGTTGATGCACCTTCTTGCCTCGCCTTGAGAGCAAGCGGTCTGCCGCCGCAACGTTTGGAGACTTGGCAGGATTGGCGAGCGGGTGGGCTCAGCTCATCAGCCATGGACTTCACATAGGTTAAACTATCCTGGAACGGTGCTCGCAGCCGTGGCGTTACAATGGGGTGCGGGGCTGACAAACCACTCTGAGTATCCTGGAGGGCTCCTATGGTGAACGCGTCCAGTATTAGCAGCCAACCTAATTCCGACAGTAAAGTGCCTAAGTCCCCGGAGTGTCCCCCGGATAGCAAGCTGCCCGAAAATTCGAAGGAGAACCTCGATGCAAGGCTCGACCATGCCATCGAGGAGACCTTCCCAACCAGCGATCCGGTTTCTGTGACCATCACCAAAGGTCCGGCGCCTGATCACTCTGCCCAGGAGTCCCATTCCTCATTGGCGGATGATCAACAGGGCCAACCGGAGCAAGGCTCCACTGAGCAAGTTCTGGATCAGGTGCGGGAGGCGCTCAACGACATTGCCGAGAGTGCCTCTGAGGCCGCCGGCACTGTATACGACCGAGGCAAGGGCTACGTGCGGCAAGCGGGCGAACAGTACCCTCAAGCTGAGCGCTATATTCGTGAAGGCCAAAGTCTCGTGGGCCGATATACGACTGGGAACCCACTCCTCGCGCTCGTCGTCGCTGGAGCCCTCGGCTATGCGATGGCTTGGATGATCCATGGCGAGAGGCGAAACCGAGGCAGGCACGTGCCGGATTATGCCAGAACCAGACGCAACTTTGCTTCGCAAGGTCAGCACTAACAGGAAGAGGCGCACACCAGCACATACGCAGGAAGCGAGATCAATGATACGCTTTTGAAAGGAGGAAGTGATGGCTCAAGTCGATACGACGACTCGCACGGATGCCTCTGGTGAGATGACGGGTAAGCCATTGATCGAGAGTGATCGGGTTGAGGGCACCGCCGTGTACGATCCGCAAGGCAACCACCTTGGCTCGATCAAGCGCATGATGATCGAGAAGATCAGCGGCAAAGTCGCCTATGCCGTGATGTCGTTCGGCGGCTTTCTCGGAATAGGTGAGGACGAGCACACCATCCCGTGGAGCAAGCTCACCTATGACACAGGCTTGGGTGGCTACCGCACGGACATCACGGAAGAGCAGTTACGCGGAGCCCCGAGCTTCTACCGAGATCGTGACGACTACGACTGGACGGACCGGGAGCGTGAGCGCGAGCTCCATGACTATTGGAGAACTCCTTACTATTGGGGCATATGAGTTTCCGGCCCGATCAACACTCACGGTGCCGTCGATGGCCAGAGGAGCCCCAAGGCCCCTTTGGCGCGTATGAACGAGGGAACTGAGGAATGCCGGATAGTCTGAATCTGCATTCGGCTTCGGCGCTTCTCTTCGATCCCATCCACAAAGCTGCTGGAGGCCAAGGTCAACATGACGAAGAACCCGTGGCTCAGCCTCTGGCTGAGTGCCGCAAACACTTGGGCTGGTGCTGCCCGTGGTTTCTGGTCGGCGGAGATGCACCGTCAGCAGAGATCTATGCTGAACGACATGACGCGACCTAAGCCTCGGACGTCGGCGAAGACACGCTCATCCAAGAATGCCGCGACGGGAACTCGAAGGAAAGCCAAGGGCTGACTCCGGCCATACCCTCGTCTTCAAAGTATGTCTCAGTAGCCTGGAACAAGACGTTGCTCGACCAGTGGCGCATCCATCTGGAACTGCACTCCCTGCACGTCGTAAAGAATCTCAACGTCGGCATTGCATTGCATGGGCAGGACTCGCTGTAACAGCGTCGAGCCAAAGCCTTGATGCTGCGGCTGGCTCACGGGTGGGCCGCCGAACTCTCTCCATTCCAGATGGAGCGTTCTGCCCGTATTCGTTTCGACCACGTTCCAACGAACCTGGATGTACCCAGCCGGGACCGACAGCGCCCCGTGCCGGACGGCATTTGAGGTCAGTTCGTGCAGCGCCATGCCAACCGGCACGGCGAGTTCCGCCGCCAACTCAAGGGGCGGACCAATTAGCATGAACCGAGGCACTCTGCTCTCAGTGAATGGCCTGAGTTCATTGAGGACGATCTCCCGCAGCGGGGCTGTCTGCCAGTAGCCCTCGGTCAGAAGATTGTGGGTTTTCGCCAGCGAGGTGATGCGATTGGCGAAGGAGCGATAGAACTCTTCAAAGCTGCCCGCGGACCGGCCTGTCGCTCCAACGAGTGCCTGAACGGTCGCCAGGGTATTCTTCACCCGATGATGAAGCTCTCTGACAAGGAGAGACTGTCGTTTCTCGATCCGGCTGGCGACCTCCAACCGCTCGTCCCGCTCGGCTATGGCACGGCGCAAGTTCAGTTGTGACATCACCTGTTGAGCAAGCAACCGGAGCGTGGCCGTTTGATCCTCAGTCAGGTCCCGTGGAGCATAGTCGAGCACACACAGCGCCCCCAGCGGATACCCATCGGGCGTCCTCAGCCCCGCGCCAGCATAGAACCGCAGACGCGGTTCCCCGGCGACGAGCGCATTATGAGCAAACCGGGGGTCTTCGCTCAGGTTTGGAACGATCATGGTTCCAGGCTCGAGCATGGCAGTGAGACAGATTGAACAATCCAGCGGCGTCTCTCGCACTCCAAGCCCCACCTCGGCCTTGAACCATTGTCTGCGCTCGTCGATGAGGCTGATCATGGCGACCGGAGCCCGACAGTTACGGGCGGCAAGGTGGACGAGACCATCGAACTCCGGCTCCGGCGGCGTATCGAGAATCCGATAGCTGCGCAGGGCTGCGAGCCGGTCACCCTCGTTCCAGTGCGGGGCCAATTTGTCGTTCAACACGGGGAGCTAACACCAACGTCACAGGAATGAAAACGGGCTCGGCGCGCTTGGGTTCAGGCCAAATACCCTACTATTTCTGATAGTTTAATGATCTTCACGGAAGGCCTGCAACAGAGAGGCCTGCGTGGCGAAAGAAGCTGACAATCATCTCGGGTTGACCTTGCAAGCGACAGAATTCACGTCGGGCCAGACGGTGTAGATCAGCAACTGACCCGGGCAGCGCGTTCGCCATGGCGCATTTGACGAGGGCATTGCATTGCTCCTCCGGGTTGAGCTCTGGCGCATAGGCCGGCAGATAGGCCACCGCGTAGTCCTGCGGGTAGGCCGCGATGAAGGCGCTGGTTGCTCGGGAGCGGTGGGCATTCAGCCGATCCCACACCACCAGCAGCGGCGTGCCGACCTTCCGGCGGAAGAAGCGCAAGGCCTGGATGACACAGCGGCTCGAGACGCTCGTGCGGACGTGACGGGCATACAGCCGGCCATCCGGCGTGATCGCCACGATGCTCGAGACCTCGCGCCGCTTGCTGACCCGCCGCAACACCGGGGTCAGGCCGCGCCGGGCCCAGGTCGTGGCTGGCCGCGCCCGGAAGCTATGGCCGGTCTCGTCCCAGAGGAGGAGCGTGCGGTGCTCCCGGCGCGCCTAATGGCATGGACCGGCCGTGCTCCCGGGTGGAGCATGGGAGCACGGGATTGTCCCGCAGCGAAGGAGCCACGTCATGACACAGCAGACTACAGCTGAGACCATTGCCACCATCGGCATCGACCTGGGCAAAACCACCTTCCACCTGATCGGCATGGATGCCCGCGGCAGGATCGTGCTGCGCCGCAAAGTCTCGCGCGGGCAGCTGTTGTCCTGCCTGGCCAATGTGCCGGTCTGCCTGATCGGCATGGAGGCCTGCGCGGGCGCCCATCACGTTGGGCGTCAGCTCGCCGCTCTGGGCCATGACGTCCGCCTGCTGCCGGCCCAGTATGTCAAACCGTTTCTCAAGGGGCACAAGAACGACTATCGCGACGCTGAAGCGATCGCCGAGGCGGCGCAACGGCCCACCATGCGTCCGGTGCCGCTGAAGTCGGCGGAGCAGCTCGATCTGCAAGCCCTGCACCGGGTGCGCAGCCGCCTGGTCGGGCAGCGCACGGCGGTGATCAACCAGATCCGCGGCTTCCTGCTCGAATGCGGCATCCCGGTGAGGCAGGGACTTGCCGGTTTACGAGAGGCTCTGCCCACTCTGCTGTCCCAACGCACGGACGTGCTCTCGCCGCGCATGATCCACCTGATCGAGGATCTGGCGGGAGACTGGCATCGGTTGGATGAGCGCATTGACGCGATCACCGGGGACATCACGGCTCTGGCCCGTCAGGATGGGGGCTGCCAGCGCCTGATGGGGATCCCGGGCGTCGGCGTGATCACCGCCAGCGCCATGGTGGCGGCGATTGGCACCGGAGCGGCGTTCGCCAAAGGCCGCGATTTTGCCGCCTGGCTCGGTCTCGTACCCAAGCAGATCTCGACCGGCAATCGCACCATCCTGGGTGGCCTCTCCAAGCGCGGCAACCGCTACTTGCGCACGCTCTTCGTCGGAGGAGCGCAGGTTCTCCTGCAGCGACCGCGCCACTGGGACGGGCACGGCTTCGGCCGCTGGTTGGCCGCGGCACGGGCCCGGCTGCCACCGGAATGTGCTGGCGGCCGCCTTGGCGAACAAGCTCGCGCGCATCGCCTGGAGCGTGCTGTCCCACGCGAACGGTTACGATCCGGAGTTTGCCGCACGGACGGCCTGAGCCTGCTCAGACGGCAGACAGTTCGAGGATAGCGTTCCCGCCGAGGTTCGCGAGAAGGATGTGACAGGATGGATGAACGGTTGCCCGGCGCATCGGAAACCTGATTAAAAAAATGGCCTCCGAGGTCTCGCGACTAAGCAGGCCTGGTGCGCGCGGATTCCCATGATGGCCCGGAGCTCAGGCTCCATCCAGAGGCCGGATAGATTGATGCGAACCGTCCATCATCCAATCTGCCACAGCCCTCTTGCAACGCACGGCCGGTCCATAGATTTTT